>QMOR01000062.1 GCA_003648285.1 Bacteroidota bacterium | reverse complement strand
TATGCTTACGGCAATGTGATCATTCAAAAGGGTGATTCACTGACCATCTTTGCCGATACGCTGATGTATCACAGTGATTCCATGCACGCAGAGTTATTGGGCGAAGTGATACTGCAAAGCAACGAAGATCAGATGTGGACGACACATCTCGAGTATGATCTCGAGAACGATCTTGCCTATTACTATGAGTCCGCCGTCATGCTCAATGACTCGACCCAGATCTCAAGCAAGGTGGGATACTATTGGACAAAGTCAGGGCAGGCGAGATTTATCGATAGTGTCGTGGTGATTGGGAGTGAAGTCACGCTCCTGGCAGATTCACTTGATTATAATACGGAGACCCAAGTTGCTGAGTTTTTAGGTCCTACACTCATCCTGCAGGAAAAAGCAAGGATCTATTGCGAAGACGGGTATTATAATGTGCCTGATATGCATGCCGAGTTTATCAAGAACGCCCGGTATGAGAATGAAGCTCAAATAGCCACGGCTGACACGATTGAGTACATAGGGGAGGAGGGTCTTGTAAACCTCAGGGGCAATGCCCATTTTGAGGAGGGAGACAGGGTGATTGATTCAGATGAGATTCTTTTTTATGAGGAGAGCGGCGAGACATTGATCTTGGGTCATGCCGTTTTTAATGATTCCCTCAGGCACGTTGAGTCTGACCGCATAGAGTACAATCGCAATACTGAGTTATTGAAAACGGCCGGCCGATCAATGCTTGTCGAGGGCCCACAGACGCTGACAGCGGAGTTTATTGACTTTGACCAGGTCACTGGCTTTGGCCTCGCACGAGGCAACGTGGTGTATTACGATACAGCTGCAAAGACGATTTTGGTATGTGATACGATGGTTTTGAACAAGAACACTGAATTTGTTGAGGCATATGGTGCACGTCGACCCTTGCTCAAGAGTGTCATGGATCTGGATACCATGTATCTCACTGCCGACACACTGCAGTTTTTGAGAGTGATTGATACAACAGAATTGGTGATGATAGATACCGTCTGGACTGAATCCCGTGACACCTTTCAGCTGGATACGATGGTGATTTTTCAGATCGATTCGTTTAAGCGATTTCAGGGTTTCGCTGACGTGCGTTTGCACAAAGGCACATTGCAAGGGATTTGTGATTCGCTCGAGTTCAACGATGTGGATTCCATATTTCAGATGATCGGACATCCCGTACTTTGGAGCGATACAACCCAGTTTGCCGCAGATACAATACACATTGAGTTGAAGGGGCCAAAAATTGACCGGATGTATCTCATCGATAACGCCATCGTCATCAATGTGGTAGAGGACAGGTTTTATAATCAAATAAAAGGCAAGCGCATGCTGGCACGGTTTGCAGAAGAAGAAGTGCGGGACCTGTTCGTTTCGGGCAATGCAGAATCTGTGTATTACGCAAGAGATGAAGAGGGTGCATATATCGGTGTAAACAGGGTGGCATCAAGTGAGATATTCTTTACGTTTGACAATAAGCAGCTCTCTGGTATACGTCTTTATGGTCAGCCGGACGGCAAGATCTCACCGATGACAGAGGTGAATCACAGCACCCTGAGATTAGATGGGTTTAATTGGCTCGACGCCTCTCGTCCAAAAACGATAGATGATTTATTTTAGGATTATGGAGAGAGTGATAGCGACTTTATTACTGAGTGTGTCGTTCTTGTCATGCAATCAAGCTCAGACATCCACGGATTTATGGAGATCTGCCGCTGAACAATATGAGAATGCTGACTACAGAGGGGCATTGATAAATTATCAGCTTGTAGAAGCGGAGATGGTTTCTTCAGAGTTGTATTTCAATCTGGGAAACTGCTACTATCACCTGGACTCTGTAGCCCAATCGATCCTCTACTTTGAAAAGGCAATCAAACTGAATCCTCGTGATCGTGCGGCCAGGGAAAACTTGTCTCTGGCCCTGAGCAAAATCGAAGATCCCATTCCTGCGATAGAAGAGTTTTTTCTCAGAAGATGGGTCAATGGGATGAGCAATGTCATCCCACCGTTTGGATGGGGCCTTGTTTGCATTGCGCTTTTATGGTTTACAGTTTGGATGCTGGTCAGGAGTGTGAAGCGAGATACATTGCGCCAGGACAAATTCAGACTGGGTGTACCTGTTGCGTTTTTTCTGTTCTGTCTGTTTGGAAGCTATATGGCCTATCAAAACCAAATGGATTCGGACTACGCCATCGTCATGGAGCCGATAGAGGTCAAAGTGGCTCCGGATTCGTTGAGTGCGATCACAAGGTCTGTCGCCGCAGGCGAAAAAGTGCTGATCATCGATCAGCTTGATGCCTATTACAAGGTGCGGTTTGTCAATTATGAGCACGGTTGGCTTCCCAAACCTGTCCTCCGTCGGATTTGAATCTTCAGCGAATATTTTGCTCAATTTTGATAAGAGCCAGATGATAAGCCACTTCAAGTTGTTGCTCCCGGCTCAGCTGAGTGTTGTCAATGACAACTGCGTCATCTGCCTTGCGCAAGGGTGAGTCGCTCCTTGTACTGTCTATCCGGTCTCTGTCTACAATACTCCGCTCTATTTCCTCGGATGTGGCTTCAAGCCCTTTGCTCTTCAGGTCCAGAGTGCGACGCTTTATGCGTTCTTCGAGAGATGCCGTGATAAACAGTTTCAATTCGGCATTGGTAAATACAACTGTGCCAATGTCCCTGCCATCCATTACGATTCCCTTGTTTCTGCCCATCATTCTCTGCTGGGTCACAAGTGCCCGGCGCACTGTGGAAATAGCAGCTACGGGGCTTACAAGATTACTGACCGCGATGCTGCGGATGTCGTTTTCAATGTCCGCACCATTGAGAAATGTATGTACTTCAGTTGACACATATTGAAAACTGATATCGATTTGGCCCAGAGCTGCATTGACAGCGGTGATATCATCTATGTCGATTTGGTGCTGCAAGATGTAGAATGCGACAGCGCGGTACATTGCCCCTGAGTCTATGTGGATGTAGTCTAGCCGGGAGGCGAGGTCTTTAGCTAATGTACTCTTCCCACAAGAGGAGTATCCATCAATAGCAATGGTGATTTTTTGTTGAATATCCGGCATCTGAATTATCTACCGAATGAAAATACGAGACTTGACGGTAAAGTGGCTGTGTTGACGCTAGTATTCGTCTTCGTTAAAAAGAAAGTCATCCTTGCGCGGGTAATCCGGCCAGATGTCCTCAATACTCTCGTAATGCTCACCCTCATCTTCCATCTCCTGTAGATTTTCAATCACTTCCAGAGGGGCACCTGAGCGTATAGCATAATCGATAAGTTCGTCACGCGTGGCAGGCCAAGGGGCCTCTTCAAGATGATGTGCAAGTTCTAATGTCCAATACATACTCTACAAAACAATGTGTTAATAAGTCAGAATTTTGATTCTGTAGCGGCAAATGTATTAAAACTCCGATATGTCGCACTATCCATGAATCAAAAAAGTTATTGATGATTGCGGCAGTCAACAAATGTCAACTGCTATATTCATTTTATTATATAATAAGCATTGCGTCACCGTAGCTAAAGAATCTGTATTTCTCCTTGATAGCCACCTGATAAGCATCCATGATCAGATCCTGTCCTCCAAAAGCACAGGCCATGATGAGCAGGCTGGATTTTGGCAGGTGCATATTCGTGATCATGCTATTTGCAATCGTAAACTGAAATGGAGGAAAGATGAACTTATTTGTCCAACCCTGAGATTCTTTGAGGTACCCTGTAGCTGAAACTGACGACTCGATAGATCTCATCGACGTAGTTCCGACTCCACAGATGCGACGCTTGTCCGCTTTTGCTTTATTCACCTTTTCCACCGCTTCGCTACCTACATTGAAGTACTCGGCATCCATTTTGTGCTTGGACAGATCCTCCACTTCGATGTTTCTGAATGTGCCCAGGCCTACGTGCAGCGTTATCTCAGCAAGCTCAATTCCCTTTATTTCAAATCTTTTGATCAGTTCCCGGCTGAAATGCAAACCTGCGGTGGGTGCGGCAACAGCTCCGATCTCCTTTGCAAAGAGTGTCTGGTACCGCTCTTTATCCAGATCTTCTGCCGGCCGGTCAATATATTTTGGCAATGGCGTATTTCCCAACTTGGTCAACTCTGAATAAAATTCAACATCATCACCGTCATAAAAGAATCGAATCGTACGCCCTCTGGATGTCGTGTTGTCCACGACCTCAGCAACCAGGACCTCGTTGTCCTCTTCATCAGTGAAGTAGAGCTTATTACCTACCCTGATCTTGCGCGCAGGATCTACAAGCACGTCCCAAAGCCGTGTGGTCTTGTTTAATTCACGCAGTAAGAATACCTCAATCCTTGCCCCTGTTTTCTCCTTTTTTCCATATAATCTAGCAGGAAATACCTTGGTATTGTTGAATATCATGCAATCGCCACTGTCATAATAATCGATGAGATCCTTAAAGAGCTTGTGCTCAATCTCACCCGTCTCTTTGTGTATGACCATGAGGCGTGAGCCATCCCGACTGTCTGTGGGATATTTGGCAATGAGTTCAGAAGGGAGAGTATAATCAAACTGAGATAGCTTGGTCCGCATAGTCGCTGATATTAAATTTTGCGCAAAATTAAAAATTTGGCGAAACTATCATAGCAGTATAGCAACTATAGTGCATTGATTATCAATCTTTTTTATATTTCATCTGACGAGTCACACGGTGAGTTGATCGAATAACGCACCAAACGACACGGGATATCGTCTATTTTTGGATAATTTCGAGCCTGTATTTGAGAATATATGATACTTCGCGCGATATATGAAAGTGTGCTGCAAGCGTTGCAGCAACTGTATGCCAATCCACTGAGGAGCTTCCTTTCTTCATTGGGCATCACCATTGGGATATTCTGCATTATTTCTGTGATGTCTGCCGTAGACTCACTGGAAGACAATATCACCTCCAGTTTTGACAAACTTGGAAGTGATGTCCTTTATGTCGATAAGAATCCATGGAATGAAGACCCCGGACAGAGCTGGTGGAAATATGCGCGACGTCCAAATCCCAACTATGAAGACCTGGAGGCATTGCAGGAACGGGTAGCAGGGGCGGAGTTTTCCTCTCTGTCAGTATTTATACCCGGAAAAACATTGAAGTATGGTTCTAGCAGTGTTCGTGGGGCATATATGGCAGGGATCACATACGAATATGCTGAAATCACAAAGCTTGAGTTTTCGGACGGCAGATATTTCACGCCTTACGAGTACAGCACTGGCGCAAACAAGATCATCATCGGAAATGTCTTGTCGACTGAATTATTTGGGACTAAGGACCCGATCGGCAAAACGGTGAAGGTTGGAGGACGCAAGTATCAGGTGGTAGGAGTTTTAAAGAAAGAGGGCAACAGCCTGATAAATATTATCCCATTTGATGAGGCCGTCTTATTGGGATTTAATACAGTTAAAAAGCTGATAAACGTGCGTACCGGAGCAAGCTGGGGAACGATGCTCAATGTCAAGGCCAGGCCGGGCGTGAAGCTCGTGGATCTGGAGGATGAAGTGACAGGCGTACTCCGTGCTCATCGCAAGCTTCGCCCCAAAGAAGAAGACAACTTCTCGATAAATGAGCTGTCTATGTTTACGAAAATGCTCGCGCCCATATTCAGCGTAATGAACTCTGTAGGCATTATCATTGGCGGGTTCGCCATCATCGTCGGTATATTCTCCGTGGCTAACATCATGTTTGTCTCAGTCAAAGAGCGTACCGGTATCATAGGGATCAAAAAGGCTTTGGGTGCCAGGAGCTGGGTGATTCTCCTTGAGTTTTTGATCGAATCGATCATCCTCTGTATCATTGGTGGGGCGATAGGCCTGGGCATCGTCATGCTCATACTAAAGATTCTCTCCGCAGTCATCGACTTTGAAATGTACGTATCACTGCAAAACATCCTCATTGCGATTATCGGTGCTATTGTAATCGGTGTCCTGGCTGGATTGATTCCAGCGTTACAGGCTGCGAGAATGGATCCCGTGGAGGCTATGAGGGCTTAGGCTTTTAAAGCCTAGATACTGCTTACAACAGCCTTAAACGCCTCTGGATGATGCATCGCAAGATCAGCGAGTACTTTCCTGTTGAGGTCGATATTCTTCTCCTTAAGGCCGTGCATGAGTTTTGAGTATGACGTGCCATTGATTCTTGCTCCGGCATTGATGCGGGCAATCCAAAGACGACGGAATGCGCGCTTTTTGTTGCGGCGATCCCTGTAGGCATATGACAAAGCTTTCTCTACAGCATTTTTAGCTACTGTATAGACTTTGCTTCTCGCGCCAAAGTATCCTCTGGCAGATTTGAGAATTTTTTTCCTTCTTTTTCTGGAAGCTACTGAGTTTGTAGAACGTGGCATAACTTTAAATTTAGTTCAGCACAGGGGCCATTGTGGCTCTTGACCTGTACTCTCGTTAAACATTTGTTTTATTTCAATCCGAGCAGATGCAAAATGCGTTTCGAATCTGCTTTTGACACCATAGCAGAACCGCGCAAGCGCAGCTTGGCTTTCTTTGATTTATTCCGCATCTGGTGCGAAGTATAAGCCTGAAAGCGCTTGATCTTACCTGACCCGGTCAATTTGAATCTCTTCTTCGCACCGGAGTGCGTTTTCATCTTTGGCATGTCGCTCAATTTTTAAACGGACGGCAAAGGTAAAACTTTTCGTGTGAAAATCTACTCTATCAATACACAATGCAAGACTCAGCTACTTTTTCTTCTTTGGAGCGAGAATCACGTGCATGCGCCGGCCTTCCATCTGGGGGAGGTTTTCAGCAGAGCCGAGATCATCGAGCTCCTGCATGAAGCGGAGGAGCAAGAGCTCACCGCGTTCTTTAAATACAATACTTCGGCCCCTGAAATGCACATATGCCTTGACCTTGTGCCCATCTTCGAGAAACTTGATGGCATGGCGGAGCTTGAAGTCAAAGTCATGATCGTCTGTGTTGGGACCGAATCGAATCTCTTTGACTACAGTCTTGACAGTTTTTGATTTGATCTCCTTTTCCTTGCGCTTCCGCTCGTAGATAAATTTGTTGAACTCGATCAGGCGACAGACAGGAGGAACCGCTTTTGGTGAGATTTCAACCAAATCGATACCCATATCCCGAGCCCAATTCTGTGCGACTCTGGTTGGGAAAACACCCGGTTCTACCTTGTGACCAACGATTTCTGAAACTTCATCAAAGTTGTCTCCAACGAGGCGAACTTCCGGAACCAGGATATCCCTGTTTATTCTGTATTGATTGCGAATGTCGGGTTTCCTGTTATGTGTTTTTCTTCTCCTTCTTGCCAATTCAATTTATTTTGTAAACAATAGTCAGTTTTCGTGCCTGCAAATGTAATGCAATAAAATACTTCTGTGGTGTCACCCATCTGAAGTACCGAACATCCTCAGTTGTGGTATTCAGCTTTTACTCTTTTTTGTATCAGATTTCACCTTCTTCGCCTGACTGATCAGGAGCCCGTCCTCTGCTTCGTTTAGAGTCGCAATGAGTTTTGCACCTTCTGCCGGATTCTCCGTTAGAATAAACTCAGCCAGTGGATCTTCGATATATTTTTGAATCGACCTGTGTAATGGTCTGGCTCCGTACTGAGGATCAAATCCTTTTTCAGCAACAAAATCCTTCGCTTTTTCGTCAAGCGTCATTTCATAACCCATCAGGTCGAGCCTTTTGTACAGATCATTTAGCGATATCTCAATGATTTCGTGAATGTGGTCTTTGTCAAGGCTGTTAAAGATCACCACGTCATCTATCCGATTGAGAAATTCAGGACTAAATGTGCGCTTTAATGCAGTCTGGATCACTGCCGTTGTGTTCTCACTTGAGGCATCCTGGCGTGCTTTTGTCGCAAATCCAACACCCATCCCAAAGTCCTTCAGTTGTCGTACACCAATATTTGAAGTCATGATGATCAACGAATTCTTGAAGTCGACTTTGCGGCCGAGGCCATCTGTGAGTTGGCCATCGTCCAGAACCTGCAGCAGGATATTGTACACGTCGGGATGTGCTTTTTCAATTTCATCCAGAAGTATGACAGAATATGGTTTGCGGCGCACACGCTCTGTGAGTTGTCCGCCCTCTTCATATCCGACATATCCCGGAGGAGCTCCAATCAATCTGCTCACGCTGAATTTTTCCATGTACTCACTCATGTCAAGGCGTACAAGCGCATCGTCCGTATCAAATAAATACCGGGCAAGTGCTTTTGCCAGCTCAGTTTTACCCACTCCTGTCGGTCCCAGGAAAATGAAAGATCCGATTGGTTTTTTCGGATCCTTGAGGCCGACTCGATTTCGCTGGATCGCTTTCGTGATTTTTTTGATCGCCGTATCCTGCCCGATGAGCACCTTCTTCAGGTCACCCACCATTCCGACAAGTTTATTGCTTTCACTCTGCGCTACCCTCTTTACAGGGATGCCGGTCATCATGGAAACAACCTCTGCGATATCATCTTCATCCACGGGGAAGCGTTGCGTTTTCGCAGTTTCTTCCCACTCTTCTTTTGCCTTTTCGAGCTTTCGGGCAAGCTTTGATTCGCTGTCGCGCAAATCGGCTGCCTTTTCGTACTGCTGATTTTTTACAGCCTTGTTCTTTTGTTCCTTAAGCTCTTCTATTTGTGCCTCGTATTCTTCAATATGCTTTGGCACATGAATATTCTTGAGATGGACACGAGCACCGACTTCGTCGAGAACGTCAATGGCTTTGTCCGGAAGGAAGCGATCACTCACGTATCGGTCGCTCAACTGCACACATGCCTTGATAGCCTCATCCGAATATTTGACATTGTGATACTCCTCGTACTTCTCTTTGATGTTTTCAAGAATATGAATCGTCTCTTCAGCACTCGGCGGATCCACGATCACCTTCTGAAATCTCCGGTCAAGGGCACCGTCTTTTTCGATATGCTGGCGGTATTCATCCAGTGTAGAGGCACCGATCACTTGTAGTTCACCACGCGCTAGTGCAGGCTTGAAGATATTTGATGCATCCAGTGATCCCGTAGCTCCTCCGGCTCCGACGATCGTGTGTATTTCATCAATAAAGAGAATCACATCGCGACTTTTTTCGAGCTCATTCATGATCGCCTTCATCCGCTCCTCAAATTGTCCACGATACTTTGTGCCTGCAACAAGGGCGGCAAGGTCGAGCATGACGATGCGCTTTCCGAACAGATTCCGCGAAATCTTCTTTTGAATAATCCGAAGCGCGAGTCCTTCTACAATTGCAGTTTTACCCACACCCGGCTCACCGATGAGGATCGGGTTGTTCTTCTTCCGACGACTCAGGATTTGGGAAACCCGCTCTATCTCAGTCTCACGCCCTATGATAGGATCGAGTTTGTCATCCTCGGCAAGTCTTGTGATATCTCTGCCAAAATTGTCGAGCACGGGGGTCCTTGACTTTGTTGTCCCTCGCTTGTATTGGGTTTTTTCGCTTTCTTCTTCCATAGGTATATCAGAGTCGGAAGGGATACTTCCGTATATATCGTGCATCGAAGCATCTTGTTCCTGAATGACGTACTCCAGTTCCGTACGGTATGTTTCGTAGTCGATTTCAAACTCTTCGAGTACCTGTGAAGCCATATTTTCCTTATGCCTCAATATCGAGAGCAGGAGATGCTCAGGATAGATCTCGTCACTCTTGAGGTGTCTGGCTTCGAGCGCAGTAACCTTGAGTATTTTCTCAAGTTCTTTATTGAGAGGAAGATTGCGCATGTTTTGCTGCGCCAGCTCCTGCGGTGTTTCCACTGCTGTATCTTCAATCTTGAATTTGAGCTCTACAAAATCGACATCCATAGAGTCGAGGACGCGAACGGCCAGATTGTCGTTATCCTCCAGCATCCCCAACAAGAGGTGTTCAGTGCCCAGATAGTCATGTCCGAGGCGCATTGCTTCTGTCCTGCTGAGGTTGAGAATGCGCTTGACTTTTAGTGAGAATTTCTTGTAGTTCATTTATCTCTTTACCTTCAATATGTCCTGTTAAACAAGATACCTATTTAATACAATTCTGTGGGTAATACAGTAATTCTTGTATAAAAACCCATCAAAAACGTGCCATCACCATCTCTCTGCAAAAATGGCTTGTTTTCTCATACATATGACGTACACATCGACTTTTTATGTGTCCTTTTGTCATGAAACACAGATTTACGTGAAATGGTTAGAAGATCAAAGCGTTTTAGCAGAATTCTAACTTTTTGTAATCAAAGATTGTTCAATGGTCTGAACACAGAAAAACACGTGTCTGATCTCAAAACGATAAAGAGGCTCCTCTATTACAGTAAAAAGGATAAATTTGTATCACCTTTTAATGCCATTGCAGCAACATGAAGTTTACAACAGACAAACAAGAAAAATATACGGTTCTCGCATTACACGAGGCCAATCTGAATTCCCTGATCGCTCCGGACCTCAAGTCGGAATTCGTTTTCCTTCGCAATGAGGGCGTGGGAAATTTGATCCTGGATCTGAGCCAGGTCGAATATGTGGATTCATCCGGGCTCAGCGCCATCCTCACTGCAAACAGGATCTGGAAGGGATATGGGACATTCATTCTGACTGGAATAAATAGCCCGAGTGTTGAAAAATTGATCAAGATTTCGCGTCTTGAAACAATCCTCACCATTATGCCAACGGTTTCTGAGTCAGTGGACTACGTCCATATGGAAGAAATCGAGAAAAACATCGCCGGCGATTCTGAGTGATGAAATTTGAGGTTACGATCCTCGGCAATAATTCTGCATTTCCTGCATATGGAAGATTCCCTACCTCCCAGGTGGTGAATCACGACGATCATTTATTTATGATCGATTGTGGCGAGGGGACCCAAGTCAGACTGAGTAAGTTTCGCATCAAAAGATCCCGGATTGATCACATTTTCATATCACACCTGCATGGTGATCATGTCTATGGTTTGCCGGGATTGCTCAATTCATATGCGCATACAGGCCGGGAAAAGCCGATGCACATCTACGGACCGAAAGGCATCCGGATGCTCATTGATACCGTATTGCGCTTGTCCGCCAGTATCGTCAGCTACGACATTGTGTATACGGAACTGGATCATACCGACAGAGTAAAGGTCTTTGAAGGCAGTTCTCTGAGAGTGTATGCTTTTCCGATGAAGCACAGGGTGCCGACATATGGCTATTTGTTTGAGGAGAGAAAGGAAAAGGTGAATGTCAGCAAAGAGGCGATAGAATTTTACGGTCTCTCCGTAGATCAAATCCGTGCGATAAAGGCGGGATCGCAGACTTTGCGCTTGGATGGGGAGGAAATATCAGTAGAAAGTTTGTTGACAAGAAGGCCAAGGCGTTCGTACGCGTTTTGTTCTGACACAGTTTACGACCCCGGTCTTGTGAAGTGGATAAAGGGCGTTGATTTGCTCTATCATGAGGCAACATTTATGCACGATCTCGAACACAAGGCCGAATTCAGCAAGCATACGACCGCCTTACAGGCCGGAATGATTGCCCGTCTGGCAGAAGTAGAAAAACTCATCATCGGCCATTTTTCCAGTCGGTACAAGGATGTTGCGCCACTTGTAGAGGAGGCGAGGGAGTCATTTCCTGAAGTTGAGGCCGCTGAAGAGGGGATGATTTTCAGTATTGGATAAGAAAGAAAAATCGGGCATTGAAAATTTCAAAATAGATTTATCTTTGCGGTCCGATTTTTACGATCGAGTAGCTCAGTTGGTAGAGCAACGGCCTTTTAAGCCGTGGGTCCTGGGTTCGAGCCCCAGCTCGGTCACAAGTAATCCTCTATAGTGCAATGCTGTAGGGGATTACTTTTTTTGTGTCCAACATTTGTCCAACATTTGGT
>QMOR01000061.1 GCA_003648285.1 Bacteroidota bacterium | reverse complement strand
TCTGTTTTGATATCTGCTTGCGAAACAATAGAATTGATATTTGTGAGAAACATCACTCCATACCCTTCGGGAACATTTTCCGTAGTAAACGATCTTGACAATCCCAGTTGTCCGGCATCATTTACTGTATAATCAATCATCTCATACACTCGAACAGGACCGACGCCTTTTGCGTAGAGATCGTACATGAGTTCAGCATGACCGTTGCGTTTGCGGTGTCCGGCATATTTTGCTTGCGTCGACACCTCGCTTTGACCCTGAGTGATCCGCCATGGATTGTCAAAGACATTCTCAATAAATGCATCTCCAACTGATACCGGCTGAGGACCATGTGCCGTATTATAGACAGCACCCTCAAAATTGACATAGCCTTTCCAGGTCTTATATAGCGAGCAGTTTTGCGTGCTGTATGCCACCCACAAGTCATCATGCAGCGCGATTGTGATCATACGCGCCTGCTCATCGAGCACGGATCGCGAGATCCACGGATCGTAGGGTCTGTCCTGATCGGCATTGATGGATTCCTGAGAGGACCGACATGCCGTCATGATCAAAATCACAACAATGGAGAGAAGTAAATGTCTTTTCATTCAAGAGGTCTTAAGCTTGAGGACGGAAGTTACGAATACTGAATTACCCTGTGTAGTTCACGTACGTACAGGGGATAACAAGTCAGAGCAGATGACTAAGGATTCAAAATGGAGAATACGAATAATTGGATATGAGCTGAATTGGGACAAATGATATACACCCTATTTCCTTATGCTACGAATTTCATCGCTTGCTTTAGGACCTAATACAAGCCATGATGAGTTCAAATTCGTGTGATGAGTGGCAAAAAAACTCCCCACAAGGCATACACATCCCAGAGCAATTCAAAATTCCCCAAAGGGGTCCCTTGGACAAAACTCAAAATTTCCCGAAGGAGTCCCTCGGACAAAATCCCTTAAAGCGGCTTCCCAGGAATGTCCGTCCACGAGGTTTTCAGATCAGTTTCAGCCACATTGACTTTAGACTTCGTTTTTGGCAGTGTCCTGAAGATATGATCCCAAATTGGAGAAGACACACCAAAAGCGGCTTCTGGCTCCTTGTAATGATGAATCGCGTGATGGATCCACAGTATTTTGAAAAAATTGTTCGGAGGTCTGAAGGCATGTACCGAGTAGTGAATCACGAGATATGAGGCATAACCGGCCAGAAAACCCGCTGCAAATGGCAATCCGTAAAAGCCGAGTATAAATCGGTATCCAAGGAAGAGGATAGTCGCAAGTGTCACACTGGCCACAGGGGGCATCGCGAGACGCGTCTTGTCGCGTGGGCTATCGTGATGCACACCGTGAAACGTATGCTGGAATTTGGCTCTTGAAGGGGTATCTGTGTTGATATGAAATGCGTAGCGATGTATGAGGTATTCTATCAAAGTGAAAAACACGAATCCCCCAAGAAACAACCACAGATTGGCCATTGGAGCGATAATTCCGTAGTAAAGGCTAAAACCAACAAGTCCGATGGCAGCTCCGTAAAAAATCGTGAGCGGGACGGCAATGTGCGTGCGTGTCAGGGATTCAAGAAACTTGTTCTTAAAGATTCTGTCGTTTTTCTGTGTAGACATAGGTTGTTTAGTTGATAGCGTAAAGATAACTAAACAACTTTCATGCTAAAAGGATCAATGCAGACAATTATTGTGGATTTGTATTATTTCTACCTTTGCCGGTCTAAAAACTGAAAATGAGTTTACTTTCCGTTGGTACTGTAGCATTTGACACAATCGAGACACCTACCGGCAAAGCCGATATGGTGATTGGTGGCGCGGCCACTTATATTTCATGGGCAGCGTCGTATCTGACCCGACCTACACAGATCGTATCGATCATCGGTGATGACTTCCCCAATGAAGAGCTTGAGGCGCTAAATGCACGCGGTGTCGATACGAGTGGCATTCTATGCGTGGAAGGGGGCAAGTCCTTTTACTGGGCAGGCAAATACCACGATAACATGATCGGTCGTGATACACTCGTCACAGATCTCAATGTACTTGCTGACTTCGATCCCGTACTGCCAGAGGCATACAAATCATCCGAATATCTGATGCTAGGAAACCTGACACCGGATATTCAGCGTTCCGTCATCCAGCAAATGACCGTAAAGCCCAAAGTAGTCGCCCTCGACACGATGGATTTCTGGATGAATATCGCCTGGGACAGCCTGATGGAGACGATCAAGCTGGTCGATATCCTTATCATCAACGATGAAGAAGCACGCCAGATGTCTGGTCATCACTCACTTGTCAGAGCTGCAAATCACATCCTCACACTGGGCCCAAGATACCTCGTCATCAAAAAAGGCGAACACGGTGCGTTGCTATTTGGCGATGGTCGCGTTTTCTTTGCTCCAGGCCTTCCGCTGCTTGATGTCATCGATCCGACTGGAGCGGGTGACACATTTGCCGGTGGGTTTATGGGGCATATCGCGCGTACAGGAGACCTTTCATTCGAGAATATGCGTCGCGGGATTATTTATGGTTCGGTGATGGCTTCGTTTTGCGTTGAGGCATTTGGGTTGACAAGGTTGAAGACGGTGACAGATGATGATATTGAGAGTAGGTATGCGGAGTTTAAGGAGTTGGTGCATT
This sequence comes from Bacteroidota bacterium, assembly GCA_003648285.1. Classification (GTDB taxonomy): domain Bacteria; phylum Bacteroidota; class Bacteroidia; order Chitinophagales; family Saprospiraceae; genus B8-G4. Next base: position 9,232 of record QMOR01000061.1, on the reverse strand, counting down.
TTTAATATTGGGATTGGGTTTAGATGTCAGTTGGTGAGGGCTGCCACTAATGGCACTAATTTTCACTAAGTAGTGTGCTGTTTTGATTGAAGATTGAGTTTAGATATCAGTTGGTGAGCGTGGCCACTAATGGCACGAATTTTCTCCGAAGGAGTCCTTTGGACACTAATGTCTCATTCTGATAATGATAGAACACGTCACGATTAGTGTCAATTCGTGAAATTAGTGGCGAAAGAAACCTAATCTTGATTTTTACCCTCCACTAATGGCACTAATTTTCTCCGTAGGAGTCCTTTGGACACTAATGTCTCATTCTGATAATGATAGAACACGTCACGATTAGTGTCAATTCGTGAAATTAGTGGCGAAAGAAAACCTAATCTTGATTTTTACCCTCCACGAATGGCACATATTTCCGAGGATCATTTACAAGACAATCCTCTTAAACTCCAATCGCTCTTGTCCAAAATTGACTAACAATGCAAGTCGATACCCGCTCACTTTGAGGTAGTTCAATGATTGAGCAAAAAATATGTCATGCAGACTTTCTGCACATTTTATTTCAAGTATAATTTTATCAAACACTGTGAAGTCAGCAAAGAACTTATGCGCTAGTTTGACACCCTTGTAATGCACATCGAATTGAATTTCACGACCATAATTAATTCCTGATGCACTGAACTCCTGCTCCAGCGCGTCCTTATATACTATTTCCAGAAATCCGGGCCCGAGCTCACGATGTACTTCCATACATATGCCGACCACATCGAAGGAATCCTCTTTATAAAATAGTCCTGACATGTCAGGCAATGTAGTATCATATGACCAATTCTGGAAGCAAAAAATTCTCAATTAAAGAGAAAAGGAAAGAAAAACAATCATGAAAGGCGGATAAAACAATTCATTGTCGACTTCGAATAAAACTAAAGCCAAAAAATACCACACCACAGCAGCATTGCATAAGATAAGTGTCATTAGTGCATAAAAGCCCCCAGAATCTTCAACAAAAAAAACTTCAATCTACATAACACGACGTGGTATTGGTGAAAACTCCTGCCTTCGTCTGGCGACTTCGGACAGGCAAGCGTGCCATTAGTGGCAAAAGCCCAGCACTGGAATCAACAATAATCTTCAATAGGCATTGCAACCAAATACCCCCCTGAAACTTCAATCTACATAACACGACGTGGTATTAGTGAAAATTCGTGCCATTAGTGGCAAAAGCCCCGCACCGGAATCAACAATAATCTTCAATAGGCATTGCAACCAAATACCCCCGTGGAAAAAACAAGAACTCAACCCTTATTTGCCAACTGCCCACAGGCCGCATCAATATCCTTCCCCCGACTCCTCCTCACCGTAGTCATCACCCCCGCCGCCGTCAACGTCTTCGCAAACGCATCAATCGTATCCGCATCCGATTTCTCAAACGATAGTCCCTCAATCGGGTTGTACTCAATAATATTAACCCCAACTGGAAAATGCTTGCAGAGCTTGATCAGGTTTTGGGCATCTGCCGGCTGGTCATTGAAGCCCTGAAAAGCGATATACTCATAGCTGATGCGTCCGCGGCACAGATTGTCGAAGTACTTCAGCGCATCGATAATGGTCTCCAGGTTATTCTGATTGTTGATCGGCATGATCTGGTTGCGCTTGGTATCGTCTGCGGCGTGGAGTGACAGCGCAAGATTAAATCGCACGCGGTCATCAGCAAGCCGTCTGATGGCCTTCGCTATGCCCGCCGTGCTCACTGTGATGCGCCTGGGTGACATGCCCATACCGTCGGGCGATGTGATGTGGTCGATACTCAGGAGTACCTCTTTGTAGTTAAGGAGCGGCTCACCCATGCCCATGTAGACGATATTAGTGAGTGGATGTCCGTAGATGCGTTGGCAGTCTTCGTTGACGAGTTTGACCTGGTCAAAGATTTCTGCTGCGTCGAGATTGCGTGAGCGCTTCATCTGTCCGGTCGCGCAAAACGCACATGACAGGCTGCATCCGACCTGGCTGGAAACACATACCGTGTACCGATTATCCTTATCTACGGGAATGAGCACTGCCTCCACCTTGAATCCATCGTGCAGGGCAATCCGGTATTTAATGGTGCCGTCCGAGCTTTTTTGAGCGAGATCCACTTCGGGGGCGTAAAAGTCCCAGTCTTCGGCAAGTTTTGCGCGGACATCCTTGGGTAGATTGGACATGTCGTCAAAGGCGGTGCTTCCCTTCTGCCATACCCAGCCGTATATTTGACTTGCCCGATAGGAGGGCCAGGATTGTTCGCTACAGTATGCTTGAATATCTGAAAGTGTAGCTTTGCGTATATCTTGTCTTGTGCGGATCACTACACAAAGATACTTTGAAGAATCAATCGGCGTTTAATATTGACTTAAATCAAAAATTCATTTGATCACTGCATTTCGCACGTAAGGGCAAGCCACGAATGACACGAATTTTCACCAATACTATCATTGCCTTAACGGATGATGCTATGCCACGATTAGTGAAGATTAGTGAAATTAGTGGCAAAAAGGATACTTTCTATAAGTTGGATAAGACACGAATGACACGCTTGCCTGTCCGAAATCGCCAGATGAAGGCAGGAGTTTTCACCAATTCTATCATGATCATTGGAATGGCCATCCTCATCGGATGTACCACTAACCCCAAAGGCAATTTTGTCCCCGATGCCGTACCTCCAACCCCTGATTACAGCGACGAATCGTCGTGGGCCGCGCTACCTGGCAGGCTCGATTCTGCTGATCTCCTTCCGTCAGGCGATATGGTTGACAGACAGATGACAGCGGACGTGGATGTCTTCTTCCTTCATCCCACAACTTATATTGGTAAGAAGGGTGATAAGATGTGGAATGCCGATGTGGACAATGAAAAACTCAATGTACGCACGGATAAGTCATCGATAAAATATCAGGCGACAATATTCAACGGAGTGGGTAGAGTGTATGCACCACGCTATCGACAGGCACATTTAGAGGCGTTTTATACGAAAAAGAAGAAGGCAGATGCGGCAAAAGCGCTTGCCGTTGCTTACGAGGATGTCAAGGCCGCATTTGAGTACTACATGGACCATTATAATGAGGGCAGGCCGATCGTGATTGCATGCCACAGTCAGGGGACATTGCACGCGGCTAAGTTGATGAAGGAGTATTTTGATGGAGGAGAGTTGAAGGACAAGCTCGTTGCAGCATATCTCATCGGAATGCCTGTGAAAGGGGATTTTTTTACAGAAATTCCGGCGTGTGAAACACCAGAGCAGACCGGATGTTATTGCACTTGGCGCACCGTGAAGGACGGGTATTATCCGAAGAAATTTTATGTCCCAAATGCAAATATTATTGTGACAAATCCATTGACGTGGACGCTGGACAAAGGCTATGCTCCGGCGGAACTGAACTCAGGGGCAGTATTGAAAAAATTTCACAAAGGGCCGATTGATCATTTTATTGATGCTCGTGCAGATGACGGATTATTGATGGTCTCGAGGCCTAAAATTCCGGGAGTACCGGTTTTACCAAGCCGGAACTATCACGTAGCGGACATGAATTTCTTTTATGTCAATATCAGGGAGAACGCCCAACTGCGCGTAGAATCTTATTTTCGCGATAGGAAATGAATAACAGGTTTGGGATATCGAAGTGGAAGGCCACACTCGTGCTCGTGGGGATCATCGTCCTTGCCATATCGACATGGTTTACAAACTATCTGGCGGAAAACCTCTCCGAGAATGAGAGATACCTGGTTGCGCTCTACCGCGATGCCCAGGAGAAGCTGATCAGCCTGAATGATGACCTCGAGGCTGACCTGACCTTCTTTATGGACATCACGATACAGGCCGATAATATTCCTGTGATCGTCACAGACCTCAATGATGTCATTGTGTCTGCCCGTGCCTTTGGCAGCGAAGAGCGTGATACGAATAGGGTATTTCTCGCAGCAGAACTCGAAAGCATCAAGAGAAACGGGCCTCCGCCCATCGTGAATCCTGCCGGTGGGTATAAACTCTACTATAAACAATCGCAGATCCTTACCCTGATGACCTATTTCCCATTGATCCAGCTACTGCTGATCGGGGCATTTATTCTGGTTGGATTTGTGGGTCTGAGTGCTGCTAAACGCGCACAGCAAAACAGGGTATGGGTAGGTATGGCAAAGGAGACGGCACACCAACTCGGCACACCCATATCCGCAATCGTCGCATGGATAGAACTCCTGAAAGAGGAGGCTACGGACGCGCAGGGCGAGATCATCGAAGAATTGCGCAACGATGTCAACCGGCTGGAAATGATCGCCGACAGGTTTTCCAAAATCGGATCTTCGCCTGATTTGCATCCTGCCAATATCTACGAGGAGCTCGAAAAGGGCAAGGACTATATGTCAAGACGGGCTTCGCGCAGAGTTGAATTTGACTTTCCAAAACCGGCTGATCAGACGCCGCTGACCGTAAATGTGAATCAGCATTTGTTTCATTGGGTACTCGAAAATCTGTTGCGCAATGCTCTTGATGCGATGGACGGACAGGGGCTCATCAAGGCAACGGTAAGTGAGGAAGGACGTTATATTTGCGTCGATATTTCTGACACCGGTTCGGGAATTCCGCAGGCAAGTATCAGAAAGGTATTTGAGCCGGGATATACCACGAAAAAAAGAGGATGGGGTCTTGGCCTGTCGCTGGCAAAGCGCATCATCGAAAATTACCATTCTGGAAAAATTTTCGTCAAAAAATCCAAACCGGGAGAGGGAACGACGTTTAGTATTAAACTTCCGAAGAAATGAGGAGCTACCCGAGGGGGATTGTGCGGATGGTGATGTGTTTGGTGCTCTTGAATTCATTGGTTCAGGTATTGCCCGGACAGCAGGTTTCACACGGAAATATATTTATCGGAGATGAAGATGGATTGCCCCTGGAATCTGTGCAGGTCTTCAATGATGACTACTCGTATACGGCTGTTTCGGATGAAAATGGTCTCGTGCCTTTTCCAACCCTGGCTGAAGTGACACATCTCAATTTTACTTACATCGGTTACGCCTCAAAGAGAGTGAGCCTGGCTGATCTCAAACATTCTGGGTCAGTCTCAATGTCCTCAATCATGCACGAACTCGAAACAGTTGAGATCGTGGGGAGATACGGTAAAACAAAGGAGGAATTCACGCAAGTAGTGGAGGTTGTTGGTAAGAAAGAGATCGCTTTTACGAGTTCGCAAACAACAGCCGACGCGATCGACCAGCACACCGGTGCCTATGTGCAGAAGTCGCAGATGGGAGGAGGCAGCCCAATCATACGGGGTTTTGAGGCGAATAAAATATTGCTTGTTGTAGACGGCGTGCGCATGAATAATGCCATTTATCGAAATGGCCACCTTCAGAATGCCATCACCATTGGAAATGCCATGCTGGAGCGCATCGAGGTGCTCTATGGTCCGGGATCGATCGGATATGGCTCTGATGCCCTGGGTGGGGTGATTCACTTTCGGACGAAGGATCCAATCTTGGCATTTAATGAAGGCGAACTCGCGGTCAATGGAGGCGCAAGTCTCAGGTATGCCACCGCCAATGAGGAAAAATCAGGGCAGATCAACTTCGGCATTGCAGGTAAGAAATTTGGGTCCCTCACAAGTTTCAGTTATTCTGATTACGGTGATTTGCGGACGGGAAGCAAGCGGGATGACCGATTTCCCGATTATGGAAAAAGGCCCGACTACCAGGAGTTTATCGATGGTCGCGATACGGTCTTGATCAATCCCGATCCAAATGTCCAGATAGGTACTGGCTATACGCAATATGATTTTCAACAAAAATTGAAGTTTGAACCAAATGACAAGCTGCAGATTATTGGCAATTTTCAGTTTTCGACGAGTAGTAATGTGCCCCGTTATGACAATTTAAGTGAGCGGGATGACTCGGATCAATTGAAGTGGAGCGATTGGTATTATGGCCCACAGCAGCGCATTTTTGGTTCTATAAAGGCAAATTGGTTTGAGCCAACGAAGATCTTTGACAACGCTCAGATGATTGTGGCATACCAATCGATTGATGAAGAGCGCATCACGCGCAGATTTGGCAGACAATTCCGCGAATATCAGAATGAAAATGTGGATGTCTGGAGCGCGACGCTTGATTTTAGCAAAGCACTTGACAAGCATCAGCTGCATCATATAGAATATGGAATTGATTTTCAGAATGATGATGTGACTTCAACGGCATATTCAGAAGACATTCACACGTTGGAGACCCAGGAGGATATTCTCACGAGATATCCTGACGGGGGAAGTGGGATGCTCACTTTTGGCGCCTACAGCAAGTATATCTGGCACAATTCTCAGTTGACAAAGCGATTTGAGGCGGGTGTGAGATTTGGCCATACGACGTCTGATATCCGGTATGAGCGGACTGATATCATTGCCTGGCCTCCCGAATTTACCGAGGGTGTTGAGAATAAGAACAGTGCTGTGACGGGATCCCTGAGCTGGCGTGGCCAATTTGTGTCATGGCTTCGCTATCGCGTGATGGCGTCGTCTGCCTATCGTGTGCCCAATATCGATGATCTCGCAAAGATTCGCGCCAGGGGTGGAAATGTGCTGGTGCCAAATCTCGGTCTGGAACCTGAAAAGGCGTATACATTTGAGGCCACACTTTCGCATGAATCCCATGATCTGATCGCTCTTCCAAATTCGGGATTGCAAATCGATGTGACTGGATACTATACACGTGTTCGTGAAGCGATCATCAGGTCTGATTACCAGTTGCCAAACGGAGACACGCTGCTCGATGTGAGTGGTGAAGAGCTACGTGTTCAGGCCAATATCAATGCTGAGAGCGCCTATGTCTATGGGATATCTGCCAATCTTCGTTTTTGGATATACGAACACTGGACGTTAAAGTCTTCATTCAATTATGTGAAAGGGCGCTCCGAAATCGGTGATTCCGGTGACCAGCCACTTGCGCATATTGCACCGAATTATGGGCGGACATCCGTCAGTTATTCAAAGGAGAAGATACAGTTGGAGTTTGCGATTAAATACAATGGTAATAAGCCGCTTGATGAGTATGCTCCGGGGTCCAGTGACAATGAGGATCTGGCCACACCAATCGGGTCGCTTGCCTGGACGACATTTAATCTGTACGGGTCATATCAACTGACTGATCACTTTTCAATTACGCTTGCGTTGGAGAATATTGGTGATGTGCATTATCGGATGTTTTCATCGGGCGTAAGTGCTGGTGGGAGGAATTTTGTGGTGGGAGTTAGTGGTGCGTTTTAGGAAAATTTTCAATTTTTCCTAAATTTTGAATTTTGTCCAAGGGACTCCTTCGGAGAATTTTGCGGTTTTGCGGTTTTGCGCGTCTGCGTACGTCTCCATGAAACTCCGTGGATCTCCATGCCACCGTTGTGAAAACCCTCAACCTCACTCCTTCCTCAAAACAACTACCGACATCACTCGTACATCTTCAACATTCACATTTTTAAATGGGGCAGCGAGAGTAAGATTGTATTTCGTCAATAAATCATTTAGTGATTCCCTTGTGATGAGGTATCTGTCAGAACCATCGGGAATCCTGACCACACCAGTTTCAGACATAGTGATCTTCGATTCGATGCCCACATCTGAAGTCATCCGGATAAAAAGGGTGCCACCTGGTTTTAAGACACGTACGAGCTCAGAGATCATTGCTTCAAAATGCGCGTGATTTTCAGCGAAGTGCAAAACGGCACTGCAAATGATATGGTCAAAATCATTATCGGAAAATGGCAGGGCATCAAGCTCACCCACTAAGAAGCGCTCGTCGGTATTGATTGTATTTTGTGTTGTCCAATACGCTTTGAGCGCATCAACTGTTGTTGCATCCCGGTCGATACATACGACATCATAGCCATTATTGAGCAGCCAGGTACTGTTGCGACCGCCCCCGCTACCGGCATCGAGGACTCGGGCATTTTCGGCATACGTGCCTTTGAGTATTAGGTCGAGCAGATAGATGTCAATCCGTCCGAGTTCTTCTCGCAGTTCGGTTAAATGCATTTGGCAATATATTTTCTTGAATTAAAACTCAGAGAAATAAAATTCTACTTCCAGATGATGTGTATTCCGGATGATGTGTGTTCCGGATGATGTGTGTTCCAGATGATGTGTATTCCGGATGATGTGTGTTCCAGATGATGTGTATTGTGTATGATGTGATTGTGTATGACGTGTATTGTGTAAGTGATCCTGATTGCAGACTATAATCATTGACCGGCATTTATCACATAATTATAATAATAAAACTCACCTCTCAGGTATTCTTTATTCCGCGAAGCATCTGTTCTAAAGGTCTTCCGGTAAATATTAAATCGGATGTCGTGTTCATCTGTAATCGCGTCATTTTCGATATAGGCATAGGTTGGGGGATGGAATACAAGGCTCGATAGATGCGCACCGTCTTTGGCATCGAAATAATACCACCACACTTCTGATGTGCTGTGGTTGTCGTGCTTGTCTGCGTCGTATTCGGCACGGATCACGTCTGCAATTTTACCACGGTCAAGCGTGTCACGGCCCTCGTATGTGAGTTTTGCACCGGGGTCGAGGAGTTTAAATGGAATGAGCAGGACGTAGGTGGCGCTGAAAAAAGATTTGCGTGCTGACTCTTCACTGTCGGGGATGCGTACACCGTTTTCCTCTTTATAAGTATCCTGAGCGGAATAGTGGATGCGATATGAATTGCCATCTGATTTCCATATGATATCTCCAATGAGTTCGGGCTGTAGTGTGTAGCTGTGCTGTTGTGTGAGGTCGCTTTCGGTGCTGCCGTCTTCAAGGAATAGAACGGATCGCTTTTCATATGAGATGGTTTTCATATTGCGATAGTCTTCGAGTCCGCCTGCCGTGTTGAAAGCTTTTTCGAGTACTTCAGCGGCTTTTTTATCTTGAATGTGCGCAAATGGGTTTTCTTGTATTTTATCTTCGGTATGTGTCGAGCAACCAATGGCCAAAATCAATAATAAAAGCCAGGTTGGTTTTTGAAATCGTGTCAAGTTGATTTGCATTTTTTTTTGAAGTTTGCGAGACAAGATAATGAACACATGCATCAATCTGCCCATGAAGTTAAGTAGCTTTGAGTCATGAAAAATGTTGAGCGCGCAAAAAGTTGGGTCGAGGGCTTTGTGATTGCCCATACACTTTGTCCGTTTGCTAAAGTTCCATATGAGGCTGGTCAAGTACGGTTTTGTGAAATT
>QMOR01000060.1 GCA_003648285.1 Bacteroidota bacterium | reverse complement strand
TATACGCGACACCCTAATGAAATCATCAGGCAGGTGGCTCAATATTCAAAACCGCGCGACACATTACCGATAGACAAATGGGACTTTGACAGTGGCTCCATTCACCTCATAGGTGTACGACGCGAGCAGGATGTCGGTGTAGGCAGACGTGAGAATAATGACATCTTCATCCTGCTGATCAACGGGCTCGTCTTCAAATTTTGGGGATCTACAGACCCCAGTCAATCCATGACTTCCCGTCCCGATGAGGCGTTCCTTGTTGAAGGTCAGCACAAATACCGTTTTGGCTGGCACAAGATCACGAATGAGGGTAAAGTCTACCGCGCACTCAAACCGTATCGCAATGGCGTCCTCGTCTACAGAGACCGGGACAATGATAACGCACTGACAGATGCAGATATCGCGATGGGCATTGACCCCTCACCCAATTTTACGATTAATATCCACTGGTCAGGAATCGGAAGTACCAATTTTTCAGCTGGTTGTCAGGTGATTGCTGGCAAGAGCTATATCAATCATAGGGATGATGTCATTGACTGCTCCGAATTCGCAGCAAGGAGCTATAGTTCTTTAAATAAAGAGCACAGAAAGACCAAGGGTGCTTACAATATATTTACCGATTTAATCCTTGCCTATGCCAGGCCGGGAGTGGATTTTGTCCATTACACATTGGGCAGAGAGTCTTCACTGCGGGTGGATGCAAGTTTAGGGGATGCTTGTGCGAAAAAGACGCTATCCCGAATGAAAAACGCTTAGCCTTTAGCCTTCTGTTCGTAACATCTTGCCTTTATCTCATCGCATGATATCACATCCGGCGCGAAAGCGTCTGCCCGTGTCCCAGAGTTAATCGTCTATTGTAGACTCGCTATCAGGGGCCTGTTTAATAATATTGATATCGCGTTGCGGGAAAGGAATTATAATTCCTGCTTCTTCAAAGCGATTATAGATTTCAATAGAAACATCGCTCTTGGCGGAGAGGACAAATTCGACAGGCACCCAAAACAAGAGTCTGAAATTCAAGGCACTATCTCCAAATTCATCAAACAATGGCATGGGAGCTGGTTCCGTTTGGGCATACTTGTAACCCAATGCGATATCCTTCAGAATTTCGAGGACTTTGTTCGGATCAGTACCATAAGCCACACCAATTTTTATTTCAATTCTTTTTTTAACGTCAGACTGGGTCCAGTTTATCAACTCATTATTAAGGAGCGTATTGTTTGGCACCACCACATCGGCCCCATCAAATGATCGCACGACCGAAGAGCGCACACCTATTCTTTCGACGATACCCATCACACTGCCGACTTCAACTGTATCCCCTGGCAGTATGGGTCTTTCGAATATGAGGATGATTCCGGATACAAAATTGGAGATGATATTTTGAAGCCCGAATCCAATACCAACACCAAGTGCACCTGCCATAAGGCTAAATCCAGACAGATCAATTCCAAGAGCCCCCATCGACAAGACTAAACCAAATACAATAATAAAATACCTGATCACAAGGGATATCGCACTCGGCACCCCGCGTGACAATTTGAGTGGCCTCATGACTCCGCCCTGAACTACCGTTGCAATAAATCGGGTGATAATAAATGTAATAATAAGCACACCAAAAAAGGAGAGGATATTCCCCGGAGTAATTGCCATTTCTCCAAACCTCCAGGGCTCTGATAGCCACAATTCCAGGGACTTTATCAGTGGTCGGTATAAGTCTGCTGACAGAAGGAAAAAAATAATCCAGAAGCCTATAGCAAAAACACCTACTGCGAACTGGCCTCTCTTTTGCAAGAAATTTCGATATTCAATATTGTAGTCAGCCTTACTCTCGAAGTATAATATGATTGAGGCAGCGAGAATGCCACCGAAAACAATCAAAATCCCGTATGTAAATACAGTGATTACAGCAGCCATAGTGCCTATTTTGAGCATCAAATCCGAGAGGTTTGTATAACCCAAAATATTTGCAATAATAGCAATGATATAAATCACAATCAGTAATGGAATAGTCTTGTATAGAGTCTTACCAATCGGCCCCATCACCAGCTTTTCCACCTTTGTCCTTTGCATCGTATAGTACCCGATGACTGCAAGTGCAAAAAAGGTCTGCACAAACATAAAGAGCCGGTAATTAGCAGACGTGAACCAGAAATATGACTTTAACTGTTCAAGAACAAATGCAACTATAACTAAGACAATCAACCACCTAAACTCCCGATACGCAAATGGTCTGAATAAAATCAATGCAGAAGTGAGAAGGCCAATCGAGAACAATTCGGATAGTGTCTGGGGCAAATTTGCCAAAAATATGATTACCGCTAATAATATTAGAAAACAGACCGTGGCCAATGTATTCTTTGTAATGATCTCTTTCATGCGTTGAACCCGTCTGTTCTTATCAGAGACATCAAGATCCTTGAGACGCTTCCTTAAATAAAGTACGAGTGCCACAATCACGAGCATCCAAAGGGCATATACGTTTAGGTCATGTTCGTACGTCGTAAAATACTCTGGAAGCACCCGCACTTTTTCCATGAAGGAATTTTCACCGCTTCTCGCCTTCTCCTCCTCTGTCCTTAAAAAAGTCGTCTGCCAGATAGGCTCATGACGTCGATACAACATCTTGAGCTCTCCTGATTGAATCCAGATTTCAAGATCGTTTATCAATTGGGCGATATCGTCCTTTTGTTCCACTATCTGGGTTTCAACCGTGATCACACGATTGTTCTGACCCTTAATATCCGAGATAACCGATGTGAGTTCGTCGATAGATTTATTGATGCTCTCAGAGACCGACGCCGGAATATCCTCCTGCTCCAAAGTTGTCGCGGTGAGATTCCATGATTTAAGATCAAAATCAAGGGCTTTCAGACCGATCGAATTCCTGCTCTGGAACCGGTTCAGTGTGCGTTGCCAACCACTGAGACGGTCAGAATAGCCGCTCCACTTAAAGATCATGTTGTCGAGCTTCTGGCGATTGGGTGTCACCTTTCGAAAGACTTCATATTCTTCCTTCTCTTTTTCAATCATTTCCGAGAATAGAAGGAATACCGAATCGATCTCATGGATACGTTCATCGCTGGCCATCCTGCCTCGCGCAAGGATCACATCTTCCCGAATTCTCTCAGTCTCAAAACTCAGATCGAGCTGAGAGACTGCTTCTGGCTGTTTGACTGCAATGGTATCAGCAGAGGACTGATCCTGTGCGTTCAATACTCCCGAAAGTAGCTGCAGAGTTGTCAGCAGCAAGATGTAGAACAGTCCGTTTATACGTTTAGCAGCCATTGGTGCACATTTTAAGGATCGGGATTGATGGCGAAAAGTTACGGATTTATCTGAGTACTGGGTGTTGGTCCGATGGGGTTCTTCAAGGATTTCCTCCTTCGCCAGCGGAGCACGTAGCGGGATACCCATCTTCGCCAACTTGGCTACGGAGGGCGCTGCACGATACTGTGCCCCCATGAAATAAATTACACGCAAAACATCAAAAATCAGGAACCTGAAATCTGGATTCTGGAATCAACTGAGTGCCAGACACTACAGACCACAGACCAAACCACCCCTCACCATCCTCCGGATGCGCCACCGCCGCCGAAACTTCCACCGCCAAAGCCACCGAATCCGCCGCCGCCGCGAAAGCCGCCACCGCCGCCACCGAAGTTGCCGCCGCCGCGATTAAAATCGTTCCATCCGCTGCCTCTGGATCCAAAGCCGCCCATCAATAGCCACCACGGAATACCGCGTGAACCGTAATCCTGATAGCCGCGTCGATTTCTTGAGAAGTACGGAAAAACAACAAAAAACAACAGGAACATGATGATGAAGCCCCAGTTGAATGGTTTTTTCCCGCCTCCGGCCAATTGATCCGCGGTAAACTCTCCTGAAGCCAGACCAAAGATGGCACTAGTAGCCAGATCGAGGCCTGCATAATAATTGCCAGCCCTGAAATTTGGCTGGATATAATTCTTGATGATCGTGAATGCCGCCGCATCGGGGATAGCCCCTTCCATGCCGTACCCTGTCGCGATATGGATCTTCCGGTCCGCAACAGCTACTACGATAAACACACCATTGTCCTTAACGCTTCCAATCCCCCATGCCTCGGCTGTACGTTGGGCAAAATCGCCAACATCATATGGTGACGTGGTATTGACAAGCAGAATGGCCACTTGTGTTGATGTCGTGTCTTCATAGCGAAGCAGCTTGACTTCAAGCGTATTGATTTCCGCAGGTGAAAGCGTCCCGGTCAAATCATTGACTAGTCGCGGTGGATTGGGAACAGGCGGAATACCCTCCTGCCCATATGCGATCACAAACAGAAAACTCAGTAAAAAGGATAGAAAAATCGACCGTTTCGTCATTCGCCAAAAGATATTTCGTCCGACAACTCATTGATGTCGTCGTCTTGGTAAGGAAAATAATGCTTCAACTGTTCACCGGCATCGTGAATTCCGGTGATAATCCCCTCAAGGATTTCACCTTCTTTAAATCTGGCCGTCATTTTACCCGCAGTTGAGTCCCAAAAATCATCAGGTACTTTTTGATTAATACCCACATCGCCGATGATCGCAAACTGATGATCATCAATGGCGACATAGATCAAGACGCCATTGCGCGCCTCGGTTTTTTGCATATCGAGATGTGCAAATACCTGGCTTGCCCTGTCGAGGACATTGTCCTCTTTACATTTTGATTCAATGTGTACACGCACCTCGCCGGATGTGTTGAGTTCTGCACTTGCAACAGCATCCACTATACGCTTCTTTTCTGCTTCGTCAAATCTGTCCTTCGCCATTACTCAAAGCTTACTTCAGGCGCATTTTCCGAACCGACAGTTGACTCGAAATAACCCTTCTTCCCAAATCCGAGGATCCCTGCGATAATATTCCGTGGAAACTGCCTCACCGTAGCATTGTATCCCTGAACTGTATTGTTAAAATTCCGACGTTCGACGGCTATACGGTTTTCAGTCCCTTCGAGCTGTACTTGGAGTTGCTGAAACTGCGTGTTGGCCTTCAGGTCGGGGTATCTCTCTACTGATACCAGCAGACGGCTCAGTGCTCCACTCAATCCGTCCTGTGCCTTTTGAAATTTTGCCACGGTCTCAGGAGTCAGATTTGAGGGATCTACAGTGATCGAGGTGGCTTTTGAGCGTGCCTCAACGACCGCGGTAAGCGTCTTTTGTTCAAAATCTGCGTATCCTTTTACGGTACTCACCAGGTTGGGAATGAGATCTGCCCGTCTCTGATACTGATTTTCGACCTGTGCCCATGCGCTTGATACGCCTTCGTCCAGGACTACCATCTCGTTGTAGTTTCCTTTAAACGAAAAGAAGAGGGCGACTCCTACTACGGCGACGACGATTAATGCGACTGTTCCTTTTTTCATGCTTATACAAAGTTTGATTGCCCGGCAAAAGTACGGCTATCAGGGGGGTTGACCAATAGAGATATTGGATAATTGTCGTTGGAGGTGTGGGGTCGGTCTAAAAAATGGGATTCTGCTTATGTGTATGATTTCTTTTTGCCACTAATTACACGAATTTTCACTAATCCGCACGCGACATGATTAGTGAAAATTAGTGGCATTGGTGGCTTACCCTTCATTCACCATTCACCTAATAACTGCCAACAACAAATTCGGTGCGTCGGTTCTTTTGTCGACCCTGTTCTGTATCGTTTGAATCTATTGGTGTCGTCTCTCCAAATCCCTTGTATGAGATCCGCTCACCGGGCATTTCCTTTAGTATGAGCCATTCGTATACTGCTTTGGCGCGTGCCTCCGAGAGGGTGAGGTTTGATTCCGGAGTTCCGACATTGTCTGTATGGCCTTGAATGATAATCTTGATGTCCGGGTGTTCGATGAGCATCTTCAACAATAATTCGAGCTCTGAGTATGAAGATGTAAGTAGTGTTGATGAGCCACTTTCGAACTCCACATTCTGCAGCACGATCGGCTCTCTGGAAGTGCTTTCGACTTCTTTCATGGGTTGCAATGGAATGCGTACATCTTCATTCCCGTATGGGCGGACAGTGTCAAATTCAAATTGTAGTGAAAAGAACGTATATCCAGGTGCGGTGACATGCAATCCATACGGTTGGCCGTGCGCGAGGGCCACCGTGAATGTGCCATCTGATCGCACATTGTAGATATATTCTTCATCTGAGTTCTGAAGTGGGTAGATCGAAATAGTTGCCGCTACAGGCAGTTTTGAGTCACTGTCATAGACGAGACCCGTCAGATAGCTGATCACTCCGGGCTGGAGCTCTGGCGGCAGGTCAAACTGATAGATGTCCATCGTTCCACCTTTCTCACTTTCGACAGTGAAGTATGCCGTTTGCCCATTGGGATGGACGGACAATCCGCCTTCGCGCTTGCTGGTGTTGATGGGGTAACCAATGTTGAGTGGCTGGCTCCACTCGTCCCCTTTTCGCGATGAGGTAAATATATCATAGTCGCCCATGCCGGGATGACCGTCCGACATAAAGTAAAGCGTACGATCATCGTAGTGCAAAAATGGCGAAGATTCATTCCCCTTTGAATTGAGCGTCGCCCCACAATTGACTGGTGTTGTCCACTGCCCGTTCGTTTGCAACTCGGAATACCATAAATCTCTGTTTCCATGACCGCCCTTGCGACTGCTTGAGAAATACATGCCGCGGCCGTCAGCTGTCAGTGCGGGCTGACCATCCCATGCTATTGAGTTCAATTCTTCCGGGTTTATCGCTTCTGTCCATTCGCCATTGCTGAGTTGTCGCGCCACATAGATATCACATCCTCCGAAACTCTTCCTCCGGTTGCACGAGGTGAATGCGATGACGGTTCCATCCGCAGAAATCGTATGTGCCCCTTCGTTGAGAATAGAATTGATGGATGACATCGGAATGCCTTGCCCCCATTGTTGCTTTTCTTCATTCCACCTTGCGGTGTACAAATCTTCGACTCCTTTTTCCCGTCGTGTAAAAACCATGCTTTTGGCATCTATCGTGACCGCAGGCAGTGCTTCGTCGGCATCAGTATTGACATGTCCGGGTACTATCATGGGGTCAAAGTCCACCGGGTTATTGACCAAACTATCTTTGAATTCAAGAGAAGCGATTCGCAGCGCGATTTCAACAGTGCGCTTTTGATTCAAATTTCCGACCGCGATATACGCCTCCATGCCATTTGCGGCTGCCGAATAATTTTCATTGAGTTCGTACAGGCGAGCGAGCGAATAGAGATTTCCAGGATTGTACAGGCTATCGAGGGCAATGGATTCTTCGAGTGGTCCAATCGCATCTGCAGTACTCCCTCTTGCGTACAGGATTTCTGATTTGAGTATCAGTGCATCGATAAACCGGGGCTCGGCCTTAAGGGCCTTCTCTAGTCGATCGAGTGCCTTATCGTACTCTTTGGTTTTGGATAATTCCTTTGCTGAGTCATAGCTCTTTGTGAGTTTGGAGTTGGCGTTTTTAAATGAAATGTACTCCTGTGCGGATAATATCAATGGTGACATACCACACGACATGGTAAGGACAATTACCAATAAAGTAAATCGATGATCTGGGAAGCTTTTCACGGGAATGTAACGAGTTGCTTCATTGTATAGTTGTAGCAGATTATCGAAAATCCTAAACCTGATTTTATTTGGGTTTCGGATATACTTGTAGACATGTCCCTGCTTGAATTGCATCTATGTTGTCTCTTAACAAGTTGGCAATTGCATGAGCAGGAATTGTATTTTGACTGAACTTGCCTCTTTTTGGATACACTTCCATCAAATACACGTTTTGAGCTAGCTTATCGAGGTAGGCAATAAACCTATATCCATTTGGTGAGGAGAGCCTTTGGTGAGAATCTTTACAACGGGATTTGATCACGCGATACGTTTCACCATCAAACAAGTTTGTTTTGTGATCTAACAAAATCGAGTATCCACATCTGCTTATTTCGTCGAGTACATCCTTGTGACAAGAGTCATAACCATCCTTCCGTTTCTTTTGAAGTTTCTTAAGGGTCGCATCATATGTGTCGCAAGAATAAACTATCATCGGCTAGCTATAGCTCGAATTATTTCACCCCGGCTGAGGAAAGTATATCTCTGACCTTGTCATCCAATTCCAAGTCACGATTGATATAGAACGTACTAATATCATGTATGAGTTCGTCCAGAGAGCTTACCAGGGATTCAATGTGTTTACGTTCGGTTTTTAATTTGCCAGGAAATACTTTAGGTAAAAAATCAAGCAGAATCTTTCCACGCTCAGATAAATTGGTAATCGCATTAATAATTTTTCTATCAACTAAAGTTTGTCGAAAATCATTGTTCTCAAAGGCAGCTTCGATCATCAGATCGATGCTATGATTGTCCCTATGCAACTGCTTCTGATATGCCGTGAAGCGAAGCTCCAATCCTTCCTTTCCCGATTTTAAGACAGAAGGGTCAAACATATAAGCAGGCAATGCTGCACTGACTGTATCTGCTGCATTCATGGCTTGGTATTAGGTTAATTAAGCACAAAGCGTAAACGCACGAATAATGCTATAAGTTGCAATCATCATGGCATCTAACTGGTCAAATCTACACAAATTGACCTCAATGAACACTTTAACGCACAAAACACAGATTGGAAGAATCTTTAACAAACCATACATGACTTGTCGATGATAGCTTGCGTCAGGATGATTTAGCCCAGGACTTGATCAACTAGCCTTTATGGTTAAGAGTTTCTCGAAATTGCAATTTTCTCGATTTATAAAACTCCAGCCAGTACAATGTCTCTTTATCTAAAGGGAGTACGATTTCGAACTTTGGAGCCGTTAGTGGGTGAAAATTTTCTTTGTTGGATCTGCGCGGCTTTCCAAAGCACCTCAATTTCACTCAATTCATTAGACATTGAGGCATTGGTAATTTCAAATTTACCAATTCACCCTTTAGGCGCTAATGCCAATTAATCAGCATTCAAATTGAGATTAAAAATGCTTCCATATTTCGACTTAAGATTTTCATATATTTCGAAATTATCGTTTTAAACTAAGATACTCCCGCGCCGTCAAAACAGGTATCCGGGCAAATTTAAAGCCCTTCTTATTCCTTGTGATAATCATATCCGATTTACCTTCCAATGCCGAGTAATATTGAATTGCATCTTCAAAATCCCTAAAATTTGAGTCCAGCGACAACTCCAGAATCTTGTCGTGCAATGGCAGTACTTCCACAAGTACTTTAAATTGCCTCAGAATCTTCCTTGCATCAGCGATCTTAAGTTGTCGGGTAAGGATGTAGTGCGTATTTGCAATTGTCAGAGAGGACACACAAAGTTGAATTTTGCCATGGTCAGATAGCGTAAAAAGTTCCTGCGCTTCGTGGCAAAACTCTATTCTTTTTCCTAATAGGTCAAGGACAACATTTGTGTCCACTAGCAACTTGTCCATCACTGATATTTAGCGGCCAAATAGTCAGTGTATTTTCCTCTATCGGTGTCGTCATCAAGAGTAATTACCCCCGTCAGACTCATCACCAACGGGCTGATTTCTGTATCTCCCTTATCCTTTTCGACGGTTATGGCCTGGAGGTAATTCTCAATGAGCTTCGAAAGACTCTGATTGTGATCTTTAGCGTACCGCTTGGCACGTTCAATCACAAGGTTATTTAGTTTTAGTGTCAATTTTGAATCCATTACGCTTGATTATACGTACAAATATAACGATATTGTACGTATAATTCAAGTGTAAACCATCGCTACACCTCTATATGACATCCACCTGCCACAAAGGTGTTAGCCAAATCGGCAATCAACAACTGTCCAACGAATCGAAGGAGCTTCGTCACCCCGCAAAGTGAGGGCAAGCGGATTTTCTAGGCTGGATTTTCTTTGAGAAAGCGCTTGGCTTCTTTGCTGCCGAGCTTGACGGCTTTTTTCCAATCGTCACGACCGCCTTCACCCATTTTGAACCTGGCCATTCCACGAAGGGTCAGCAATTTTTGCACTGGAACAAACTCTTCCTGTTCCTCAAGGGCCAAACCACTGTCCACTGCCTCAAGAGCCTCTTCATATTTCTCCAGATGGATCAGCGTATCAGCGTAGGTTGCAAATGCCTCACGCAGGTAGGTCCTGTTTGGATTGTCTGCTTCGTACTTGCGCAAAGTAAAGAGGCGTAACTCTAGTGCTGCATTTTCGTAGTCTTTCAGTTTGAGAAAACAATAGGCCTTGCGACGTCTTGCCTTCCAGTATATCGGTTGAAGGGCGATCGCCTTCTTGGTGGTCATCACCAGGTTTTCAATCGCCTCATCCCACTCTTCTCTCCGCATATGCACACGTGCACGCCAGTAATATGCTGTAGGTATCGAAGGATCGTAAGAGATGCATTTATTGAAATCGTACAAAGCCCCCGCCATGTCCTTCATGATATAATTGACGAACCCTCGCCGCTCATATGCCTGGGCATGTTTGTCATGCTTTTCTATGACCTTGTTGAGCGCTTCGACCGCCTCTTGCTCTTTCCCAACCTCTGCTGCCAGTTTTTGACCTCTCAGGTACATTTGCACAACGCCTTTTTCACTTTCCGGCTCTATTCTGACATACCTCAGAATCTTGCCCTCATGCACAAGCCATCCGCCAATACTTCCTGATATCGCAAATTGGGCAAGGTATTCGAGAAGTAAAATGGTATTTGTAAACCACTTTTCCTCCTGTATCGAAATGAGTCTGGGGATATTGATCAGGTAGTTCTCTTCATCGAAGACTTCCTCTTCAAAAAGAATGTCATTCTTGTAGTAGTTCTCGATGCGATAGTCATACATCTTCAACATTTGGCCAAAACTCTTGGGGTTGCCAAATTCCAGCCTGCCTTGTATGATCGACTTGCGCTCCATAGTCTTTGTTGCGATAAAAATCTCCTTACATCAGTTGCAAGGAGTGATTTGTATTCAGGTGTTGCTATTCTACAGAGTTACTAAGTGCTTGTAACTGTGCTGATTAATAAAGGTCGTCAATTCAAGTCAATTCACAAAACTATTCGACAAGTTGTGGCGTGCGTGTACTTGATCTTTTGGGGGGTGTTTTTTACCGCCAGGGCGCAAGGAGCGTGATGGTTTCGTTTTGTGCACATTGTTAGGACTTTATATATACAGATGTTGTGATTATATCATGTATTTCTGGTTGGGCGCAAGGAATACTTTCTTGGTGTGCCTTTCCTGCCGTCATCATTATCGGTCATGACATTACATGTACCTCTCCTCCAAAATTGCCATGTGGTGTGCACAATGTCCGGCGATGATGTAAGCGATAGCTCTCACAGAAACCTCTGTGCCGCTCGCCGTGCCCAACATGGTCCATTGATCCGGGACGAGGCTGTTTAGCAGGGTGTATGTCGCTGATCTAACTGCCATAAATTCGCTGGTCAGATCCGCGATCGAGAGGTGATCGACCGGGGCTGCATCTGCATAGGTGTTTTCGTCAAACCCTGCCAACGGCGTCTCGTCTCCACGACTGATCCTCAGAATACGGTAGGCAAACACCCGCTCAGTATCGATGATGTGCTGTATAAGCTGCTTGACAGTCCACTTGCCTTCAGCGTAGCGATGATCGCCGCGGTCTGCGAACGTATCGAAGTAGATTGCGCAGTAATCTGCTTGTCTGGCGAGGGTCTTGAGAATGTCGCCTTCTTCAATCAGGTCGATGTAGGATTTGTAGAATGGGGCGTATTCGGTGTCGAGGGGTTTGTTCATCGTTTGTTGTGTTTGGTGAAGGTAGTTGGGTAGGGTGTTTTTTAACCGCAAGGGCGCAAGGTACGCTATGGCTAAAATCAGGCGTCAGCCATCTCCTTCAACGCTCCTACAAACACGTCCAATTCTTTCGTCGTCGTATAAATATTAGGTGTGATCCG
>QMOR01000059.1 GCA_003648285.1 Bacteroidota bacterium | reverse complement strand
TTGATGTTGCCCAAAATCCAGCCCCTTTGTTTTGTCTGGTTTAAACAAATGATGTCGGTGTGCTGACCCTAGATTTCCCAAGTTGCCATAGTGAATATTTTGTCGACGTGTCGGGTCGTATTGATGCGTCTCAAAGTCCAGGGAGTCGATTGGTGGAGTGCGCAGATGATAGAAATTTAAAGGTGTGGTATAGACGGGTGGTCTGTCTATCGTGTCAACCTCCATCACGTTACTTTCGGGAGGTGGCACGTCTTTAACGCCTGGCTTTTGTCCTGATACAAAGACAGAACAGGCTAGAATCCAAAAAATAACAATGGTATACCTAATCACCTTCATATTGAGTTAACGACTGATCATCTTGTCGTGTTACTCTTTGTTGTTGCCCATTAATTGAGCAGCATTGATTCCCATGCTTGAAAATCCACCATCATGAAAGAGATTTTGCATCGTGATCTTTTTGGTATAATCTGAAAACATCATGATGCAGTAATCTGCACACTCTTCGGCTGAAGCATTTCCCAGAGGGGACATGGAATTGGCATAATCAAAAAATTCCTGAAACCCCTTAACACCGCTTCCTGCAGTTGTCCATGTCGGCGATTGGGAAATCGTATTGACACGTATCCCTTTTTGCGTACCCAAATGATAACCAAAGCTGCGGGCAAATGATTCAAGTAACGCTTTGGACTCGGCCATTTCACTATAGTCCGGAAAGACCCTCTGTGCAGCAATATAGGTCAACGCAAGCACTGATGCACCGTCGGATAAAGCATCTGCATGTAGTGCGGTTTGCATGACTTTGTGGAAAGAGATAGCGGATACATCAAATGTTTTGAGCATCCAGTCATAATTCAAATCAGTGTATTCACGTTTTTTACGCACGTTGACACTCATTCCAATTGAATGCAGCACAAAATCTATTTTACCACCGAGCTCCTCCACGGATTGCTCGAAGAGGGTTGTTAAATCATCCGTGCTTGTAGCGTCTGCCGGGATAATCTTTGATTTTATTTTATCACCCAGATCCTGTATTTTTCCAAATCGCATTGCTACAGGAGCATTTGTCAATGTCAATTTTGCCCCTTCGGCATGACACTTTTCGGCGACGTGCCAGGCTATCGATTGCTCGTCTAAAGCACCGAAGACAATACCCCTTTTACCATTCAGAATTCCGTTGACCATAATCTCTACGTTTAAGTGTTTATCAGTTCTTGTGCATTCATGACTGCCGCCTCAGTGGGAGGATCACCGCTGAGCATTTTTGCAATTTCATAGACGCGTTCAGACTCTTTTAATAAAATGATTTCAGCAATACTGCGCTCAGTTAGATCGCGCTTTGACACACGCAGGTGCCAATTGCCATGCGCAGCTATCTGAGGACTGTGTGTAATCATGATCACTTGCTGATTTGTTGCAAGAAATTTGAGTAATTGCCCCATTTTAAGCGCAACTTGCCCAGATACTCCAGTATCAATTTCGTCAAATATCATTGTTGGCAGCTTCATCTTTTGACATACGACAGACTTAATACATAAACTGAGCCGGGATAGCTCACCACCTGAAGCTACCTTTCCCACAGGTTGTAATTCTGATCCCAAGTTCGAAGAAAATAGAAATTCCACGGAATCAGTTCCCAATGCGTTCAGATGCTTTGTTGCTGTCACCTGGATTTCAAATCGGGCATTCTTCATTTCCAGATCAATCAGCATCTCATTGGCTTCCTTTGCAAACGGAATAGCATTTTTACTCCGTATTTTGGAGATTTTAGAGGCGAGCTTAGTGAGCTCTGTTCTGGTGTGTTCTTTTTCGCTGATTGCCTTTTCCAGATCTGAATTGAGCGCCACCCAGTTATCTAATTTATCCTGAAGGCCAAGGGCGAGAACGTTGAGCTCCTCTCCACTGCGCACGTTGTGCTTGAGCATCAATCGTCTGACAGCATCAATTTTTTCTTCTAACTCTTGCTTTAGGGCTGGGTTTGGTTCAACTTCCGAAGCGATATTTGACATTTCGCCTGAAATATCTTCAAGCTCATACGTCACTGATTCAAGGCGCTTCACAATTGTACCGAGATTTTTACTCGATTCGGCGATATCGGCAAGTGACACTACGATCTGTCTTATCGCATCAATAATTGAGCTGTCTGACTCAAGAATGGCATTAATTCCCCCAAATAAACTCGCCTGAATTTGTTCGGCATTGTCCTGCAATGCATAATCCTCTTCCCATTTCTCAATCTGGCCTTCTTCTGGCAAAGCCGTTATCAATTCGTTGAGCTGAAATTCAATGTAATCCTTCTCTTGAATTGCCTTCGCTTGATCACTCTCCAATCGCACGACTTTTGCAGTGAGTGCCTGATGCTTGGAATAGAGTGCTTTGTATGCATGTGTGCGTGATCCGAGCTCTGAAAAGCCATCGAGAATTTCGAATTGCATGGCACTCTCCTGGATCTCCAACGATTCAAACTGTTGGTGGAGGTCGATCAGTTTTGAACTGATCATGCGCATGAAGTCCAGCCTCACGGGAGTATCGTTGATAAACGCGCGCGATTTGCCACTGGGTAAAATCTCTCTACGCATAATAACTTCATCAGAAATGTCGACATCCTGTTGGACAAGTAACTGGTCGAGAGCTTTTGGGTAATCACCGAACTGGGCTTCGACAATTGCTTTTTTTGAGCTGTCAAAGAGTATTTTGGATTCTGCGCGAGCCCCAAGTACGAGTGCCAATGCCCCGAGCATGATAGACTTCCCCGCTCCGGTTTCACCAGTAATGATATTGAGCCCTTCAGAAAACTCAATTTCCTGATGATCAATAATCGCGTAGTTCTTTATATACAGTCTATCCAGCATATCGCACAAAAGTAAGAAGTTTCATCGCGCCGAAAGTCTCGATTATTGCACTGCTTGTCTTGTCTTGGCATCTATGGTTGCTCCAAGGGCTTCGGCCCTGGCAAGATCACTTCGAGCAGCCTGCTTATTGCCTAAAGTAACGTTCACACGTGCACGTTCCAGCAGATACCGGCCACTGGTTCTATCCAGGTCCACAGCCCGTGTCAGGGCAGGAAGTGCATTTTGAGGTTGCTTCTGAATTCTGAATAACCTGCCGCTCTCATACCATATCGTAGCATCGTATGGATTGCGTGACAGATACGACTGCAAATCATTTTGTGCGGGCGGCATCTGCCCCAGGGCCTGATACACCAATGAACGGTTTTTATAACCATTGATAAAGTCCGGATCAGCCTCTATTCCCGCAGTCATGTCTGATAGAGCGGCCTGGTAGTTGCCCTGCATGGCATGGACGGCTCCGCGATTAATCCAGTATTCTGCCACAGTTGCGTCTAGTTCTATGGCATAATTGTACTCCTTCATCGCTTCCGGCCATTGTTGCCTGTCAAAATAAAGGCGGGCGCGGCTGTTTACAACGTCAGCATCAGCCTCTATGGCAATCGATCTTGCATAGTCTGCCAGGGCAAGATCGTATTGTTGATTATCCCGAAAATATTGCGCCCTGTTTCTGTATGGCAGTGCAGCGTGTTGATAATACTTGAGGACATGCGTCCACAGACTCCCGCTATCTTTCCAAAGCGGGACATGGTTCCAGGTCAGCACCATGAGGGCAATCATCCAAACGGCACCTGCACCTACAACTATTCTGCTAAGCTTCTTACTGCGCTTTGCCAACTCCATGGCATAATACACAAGGGGAAAGGACAATCCCAGATACGGCATGTATACAAATCTGTCAGCAAGGAAGGCCTGACCGGCACCTACGACTTGTAATACAAACATGATATTGACGGTAAAAAAGGCGATTCCAAAAAGTAAAGGTCTCCAGTTTCGTTTAAAAGAAATCCAGGCCAGCGCTAGCACACCCAGAAACACAGCTGGAGACGCGTACACCATCAAGGGAAGGCTCGCCGGGTATGGATAGAGTGGCGAGATTCGAAATGGGACAAAGAACTTGACAATGTATACTGAGTAGGAATACATCCCAACCAATATGCGCTCGATGAACGTATAGTTGGAAGTACTGTCCAGTGATCCTTGTTGTCGCAGAAAATAAATGCCAACCAAGCCAATCACAAACGACATGAGCAGCAATCCGCCCTTTTCAATTAGCCACCTCTTGTCAATCGGTCTTTTCCAAAAGTAATCGAGGGCCATCATTGATAAAGGCAACGCGACGGCCTGAATCTTGGAAAATAAGCTTAACAGGAACAGAACAACCACGAAAACCATGTACTTGCTCTTGAATTTTGACTTATACCATTTTACATAATTGATAAGCGCACCCAGATAAAATGCACTATACAGCACATCTTTACGTTCCGTGACCCACGCCACCGACTCGACCTTCATCGGGTGTATACCAAAAAGCAGCGCGACGGCAACAGCTCCCAAAACAGGTATCTCCAATACGCGCATGAAGCGATATGCTAAAAACGTGCAAATGAGATGCAATAGAATGTTGGTAGTATGAAAGGCTTTTGGATTCAAGCCAAAGAAGTGATTTTCAATGGCAAAGCTCAAAGTGGCCAGTGGATTATAGTTCCCGATCACATGGGTGCTAAAAATTCCTTTGATATTTGCCCAATCCAGATTTCGCAGGTTTGGATTCTTTGAGATATTGAAGTCATCGTCCCAGTTTACAAATTCATAACCCTGAGCCCGAAAAAACAGGAGTGCCGTAATTCCCAGAATCGCCAACAGAGGTAGAAAGTCAGCTTTGGTCATTGAGAACGACTGTTTTCTGACTTTCTTTTTGATGATTGGTTTGCGTTTGGTGCGTTTCTTAGCCATTCATGATTTTTTACGGGTTTAAGATAGATAAATGCACAATATGTAGAATCCTGTAATCACAAAATCAAGCTTTGTGAAAAGCATAATTTTGTACTTTTGCGGCATGTTAACAACAGCCGGACAACTGTGTCGGTTATTAGGCGGAAAACTGGAAGGTGATCCCGATGTGACCATAGATAAACCGAGCAAGATTGAGGAAGCCCAAAAAGGGAGCCTCAGTTTTCTTGCCAATCCCAAGTACGAGGCGTTCGTGTACGAAACGGAGGCATCAGTACTACTGGTGAGCGATGACTTTGTGCCGAGCAAGCCGCTGGCACTTACACTGATTCGTGTCCCGGATGTATATGCATCACTGGGCGTCCTGCTTGAAAAATTCAATGCAGAGGAGAAACTGCAATCTGGAGTATCAAGCCTTGCATTTGTTCACCCGGATGCCACTATTGGAGAAAATGTCACAATCTCGCCTTTTTCGTATATCGGTGCCAGAGCGAGTATAGGAGACAATGTGGTGATATACCCACAAGCCTTTGTTGGTGAAAATGTGCGAATCGGTGCTTCAACCAAGATTTATGCAGGAGTAAAAATCTATCATGACTGTGTCATTGGCGAATGGTGTGTCATACACTCAAATTCAGTGCTGGGAAGTGATGGATTTGGTTTTGCGCGTACGGAAAATGGGGCTTTTTCAAAGATAGCACAAGTGGGAAATGTGCGTGTAGAAGATAAGGTTGAGGTAGGTGCTAACACAGTGATTGATCGAGCCACCATGGGATCCACATTGATACGTAAAGGGGTAAAACTTGACAACCTGATTCAGATCGCGCATAATGTAGAGATAGGAGAGGACACCGCAATCGCTGCTCAGGCGGGTATTGCAGGATCAACTCATTTGGGCAGTAATGTCCTTATCGGTGGACAAGCCGGGCTCGCGGGACATATCACGATTGCCGATGGCGTACAGGTGCAAGCTCAGAGTGGCGTTGCGGCATCAATTGATAAAAAAGGCGAGCGGTTGTATGGCTCACCAGCAATTAAGTACATAGACTATCTTAAATCATACAGTATTTTTAGAAAGCTTCCTGAGCTCCAGAAGAGATTAAACGAACTTGAGAAGGAGTTGAATGCACTTCGTGATCGCGAGGATTCCTGATTGGTGGAACAGTGTTAAATGAGCAACTAAAATGAAGCAACAAACGATACAGAAGCCGGTTTCCCTGAGTGGGGTAGGCCTGCATAGTGGAAAAGAAGTCACGATGACATTCTTTCCAGCGAAGGCTAATCAGGGTGTTAAATTCCAGAGAATCGACCTTGAGGATAGTCCGATCATGCACGCAGATGTGACCAGAGTGATTTCTACAAATCGTGGGACAACCATAAAGCAGGGCGACGCCCAGGTAAGTACCGTTGAGCACGCACTCTCCGCATTGCTGGGCATGTCAATAGACAATGTAATGATTGAGATTGACGGACCTGAGGTCCCTATCATGGACGGAAGTGCACAACCGTTTATTGACAAGTTTATAGAAGCCGGAATTATCGAACTTGACGAGGATCGTGAGTATTTTGAAATCACTGAGCCGATCAGCTATCACGATGAAGTCACAGGGACCGAACTCCTCGCTCTCCCAAGTGACGAGTTTGAGGTGACAGCTCTGATTGATTTCAATTCTCCCATACTGGGGCATCAATATGCGAGCCTGAAAGGTCTGAGCAACTATAGAAAGGAAATTGCACCATGTCGCACATTTGTTTTCTTGCGCGAACTGGATCAACTGATCAACCAGAACCTGATAAAAGGAGGTGACCTCGAGAATGCGATAGTCATTGTAGATCGGCTGATGGATAAGGACGAGTTGGACAAGCTCGCCAGAAAACTCGGGAAGGAAAGTGTCAAGGTTGAAAAAGAAGGTATTCTCAATACGACTGACCTCCACTTTGAAAATGAGATGGCAAGGCATAAACTGCTTGATATCATGGGTGACCTCGCCTTGATAGGTCGACAAATCAAAGGGAAAATCGTAGCAACAAAGCCAGGCCATACTTCAAATATTGAGTTTGCCAAGGTGCTGAAGAAGAAATTTATCGAGCAGCGCAGATTGAGAGGTAAACCAAGAATCAACCCAGATGTGCCTCCAATCTTTGATGTAGTGAAGGTGAGTACCATGCTTCCACACCGCTATCCGTTCTTATTGGTTGATAAGGTCGTAGAATTGAGCGATAGCCATGCGGTTGGGATTAAAAATGTGACTTATAATGAGCCTTTTTTTCAGGGCCATTTTCCTGGTAATCCAGTATTTCCGGGTGTGTTGCAGATGGAAGCTCTGGCACAGGTTGGTGGTGTATTTGTCCTGTCCAAGAAGCCTGACCCTGAAAATTGGGACACGTATTTTTTAAAGATAGACCACGCAAAATTCAAATCGAAGGTTGTACCTGGTGATGTTTTAATTTTGAAAATGGAATTACTTTCACCAATCCGTCGGGGGATTTGTCATATGTTTGGTACGGCTTATGTAGGAAATAAAATTGTTTCAGAGGGCGAACTTACCGCTCAGGTTATAAAAAGACAATAGATGAATATTGTTCATCCAGGTGCCAAGGTTGGCGAGAATGTTGAGATAGGGTCGTTTACGACCATTGCGGATGATGTGACCATAGGGGATGGGAGCTGGATTGGCTCCAACGTCACTATTGTCGAAGGAACGAGAATCGGCAAGAATTGTAAAATATTTCCGGGAGCCATCCTCGGCGCAATGCCCCAGGACCTTAAGTTTCACGGAGAGAGCACTCTTCTAGAGATCGAGGACAATGTCACTATTCGCGAATATTGTACGATCAATAAAGGAACCCAGGCTAATTACGAGACGCGTATAAAGGAAAATGCGCTGTTGATGGCTTATGTGCATGTCGCACACGATTGCATTATTGGGAGAAATTGTGTACTTGCCAATAATGTCACCCTTGCCGGACATATTGAAGTTGGCGATTTCGCCATTTTGGGTGGCTTATCTGCCGTGCATCAGTTCGTCAAGATTGGTGAGCATTCAATGATTGGCGGCGGCTCAATGGTGAGAAAGGACGTCCCGCCCTATGTGAAAGCCGCACGTGAACCTCTGAGTTATGTCGGAATTAATTCTGTAGGGCTGAGAAGGCGTGGTTTTAAGAAAGACCAGATCAATCTGATTCAGGATGTATACAGGATTCTGTTCGTACTTGGAAATAATACCACTCAGGCACTTGAATTGATAGAATCGACCATAGAGCCCACAAAAGAGCGCGATCATATCTTGAGCTTTATCAGGGGAGCAGATAGGGGTATCATGAAAGGGTTTCGCCGCCAATCTATGCAAGTGAATGGATCATTGGGTTGATGCCCTTGTAGATCATGCACCGCAGCACACCGCTCATTTCGTTTCCCCAAAATAGTTCACGCGTAGTTTCTCGAGGCCATTCCGCAAATGCTGGAGACGAGTAGTGACATCCTGCTTGGTTATCAGTCTTTTACGCGTCGTTTTGATTTCATGCTTAGCGCCTTCAAGGGTAAACCCGCGCTCTTTGACGAGTTCGTAAATGATCAGTAGCTGCTGAATGTTTTCCTTGGTAAATCGTCGGTCTCCCTTCCTGTTTTTCTTGGGATTCAGGAAGTCAAATTCATTTTCCCAATACCGAATGAGCGATTTCGAAACCCCAAGCATATCAGCGACCTCGCCGATGGAGTAGTAGAGTTTCTCGAGTTTATCCACATCTATCATGAGAACTATATGTAAATCAGTAGATTATGCGGGGGCATTTCATGTATAACAATAATCAAATATAAGTTTTTTCTTATAAGAACCCCTTCCTAAGGAGTTTTATTGATAAATGAAGAAACTTATCACTGCTGTTAAGGTACCAAACAGGCCTGTCAGCATGATATAGGCGATTCCCAGAAGCAAAAATTTGAAGATCGTCCTGATCCAGTTTTGCCCATAATACACCTTCATCGCTCTCTTGGTCTCCCTCGTCGTTCATTTATTTTCTGAATATGACGATACTTGATAGAGCGCGGGATACTTGATAAAGCCAGACGTCTCAATCAAACTAATCGAATGATTGCTTTGCGGTAGATGCACGCAGGACAACTTCGGCATACTCTTCCGGACTTAACTCATCAAGACAAAAGTGAATTGGATCTACAGCTTTACCGTTGAGACGTACTTCGTAGTGGCAATGTGGGGCTGTTGAAGTTCCAGAACTGCCCACTGTTCCAATTTGCTCGCCTTTTTTGACGATGTCACCGACCACAACGTGGATTTCGTACATGTGGCCATAGAGGGTTTGGTAGCCGTATCCATGATCAATAATGACATTCCGTCCGTATCCGCTCTTGCTCTTGCGTACGTGTATTACAGTGCCATTGCCGGTAGACTGTATTGCCGTGCCACGCACAGCTGTAAAGTCAAGTCCGAAATGCATCTTGTTCACCTTATGTATTGGATGGAGTCTTATCCCATATCCGGATAGCATCGAGATATTGCGTTTAAGCAGGTCTACACGTACGGGCTTTATGGAAGGAATCGCGCCGATCCGATCTTCTTTGTCGATTGCGATAGCTTCAATGGTGTCGAGGGATCTTGCTTGAATGCTGAGCTGTCGTTTTAGCTGATCTACTGAAAGATGTGTTTCCTTCATGACCTTCCCTGCATTCCTGAAGGCATCCATGGCACCATACACATTGCTACCACCCACACCTGCTGTCCATACAGATTCGTCAACTGGATCCATGTCAAGCATAAATCGATGCAAATGGGCGTCGCGTTGCTGTATCCGTGTAAGTTCCTGTGACATGGTGCCAATTTCAGCTGTCATGCCATCGTATTGAAACTTCATCTCGCCGATCTCGCGCATCAGGGCCTTTTCTTTCTGAGAAGGCAAATAAATATCCGATAACACATATAGGATACCTGCGGAAACAAGAATAGCACAGAACATGCCGAAGCCGCGTGCCAGTTTAGTCTTCATCGGAACCTTAAGCTCCTCGAACTGAAGTGTTTGTGTGTTGTAAAAGTATTTACGTCGACTCATTTAATTCGTTGTGCAAATTACTAATTTTGCAGCTCCATTCGAAGCGCAAGTACGTTAAGCAAGCTGAGTATGTTCGACGGGGAGCGGTGCAAAAGTACAACCGCAAATATCATTTTCAAAATTAAAGATATAAAAAATTATATTACATAAATAGTTAATATCTAATTACTTCTGTTAATATGTGTTATGCACATCACATGATGTAAAAAAATATATCTCAATCAACCGCAACTCCATCAGAAAGTATTATGAATTCAAGTGATATCAGACAGCAGTTTTTGACCTTTTTCAAGGAGAAAGGCCACCGAATAGTGGATTCGGCACCGATGGTGACCAAGGATGATCCAACATTGATGTTTACCAACGCGGGAATGAACCAGTTTAAGGAGTATTTCCTCGGACATAAATCAGCAACGGATCGTCGGATTACAGATACGCAAAAGTGTCTCAGGGTTTCGGGCAAGCACAACGACCTCGAGGAAGTGGGCATTGATAGCTACCACCACACCATGTTCGAAATGCTGGGCAATTGGTCGATTGGAGATTATTTCAAGAAAGATGCCATCGAGTGGGCTTGGGAATTGTTGACAGTGGTATACGGATTGCCAGGTGACCGACTGTATGCCTCGGTTTTTGGAGGTGATGAGGATGACGGACTCGAAGAAGATGCAGAGGCCAGGAGTTACTGGGAAAAATTGATGCCGGCTGACCGCGTGCTATCATACGGTAAGAAGGACAATTTTTGGGAGATGGGAGATACAGGGCCGTGTGGTCCCTGCTCCGAAATACACATCGACATGCGCTCTGAAGAAGATCGGGCAATGATACCTGGTTGCGATTTGGTAAATGCAGATCATCCAGAGGTGATTGAGCTTTGGAACCTGGTCTTTATTCAGTACAATAGAAAAACCAGCGGGGCATTAGAGAATCTTCCGGATAAGCACGTAGATACAGGAATGGGATTTGAGCGGCTCTGTATGGTCGTTCAGGGCAAAACATCCAATTATGAGTCAGATGTGTTTTCTCCACTCATTCAATTTATCGAAAATGCAACCGGCAAAAGCTACACGAACGACCACTCAGGCAATACTAAATCTGATATTGCCATGCGTGTTGTTGTAGATCATGTGCGCGCACTCTTCTTCGGAATTATCGATGGTCAATTACCATCAAATACCGGCCCCGGATATGTCCTGCGGAGGATATTGCGCCGTGCGGTGCGATATTATTTTTCGTTTTTGGATGTGAAAGCGCCGCTCATGCACCAACTCGTGCCTTTGCTCTCTTCGTATTTTAAAGATATTTTTCAAGGTGTATCTGAACAAGCTGATTTTGCAGCCAAGGTCATTCTGGAAGAAGAGAAATCTTTTCTACGGACGCTTGATTCCGGATTGAAGCGCTTCGAAAAAGTCATGGTTCAGGACGGACGTATTGATGGTGCCGAGGCTTTTGAATTGTATGATACCTATGGTTTTCCAATTGATCTGACGCATCTGATCGCATCTGAACGAGGCTTATCCGTCGATCACGATGGATTTAAAAAGGCGTTGCAAGAACAGAAAAACAGGTCAAGAGCCGATGCTCAAAAGAATGTAGGAGACTGGATTGTCATAAGGGAAGGTGAGACTGAGTTTGTCGGTTATGATCAGCTAGTGGTTGAAGAGACCGTCATTTTGCAACACAGAGAGGTTGAATCGAAGGGCAAGAAGCTGTTTCAGCTGATATTGGCGCGCACACCGTTTTATCCGGAAGGAGGTGGTCAGGTGGGCGATAAGGGCAAGCTTGTTGTCGCCGGCGAGGAAATCAACATCCTCAATTCAATCAAGGAAAATGACATGCCAATTATTCTTACGGATAAACTTCCGGCGGACATTACTGAAATTGTCGTGGCCTGGGTCAATGCGGAAGAGAGAAGTTTAACAGAAAATAACCACACCGCAACACATCTGTTGCACGCCGCGCTACGGAGAGTATTGGGTACTCATGTTCAGCAAAAAGGATCCCTTGTCAATCATAAACACCTGCGGTTTGATTTTGCGCATTTTCAAAAGATGA
>QMOR01000058.1 GCA_003648285.1 Bacteroidota bacterium | reverse complement strand
CTGTTGCACAGAATGCACTAACAACCATTTCGACGACAAAATTGCACAGCGAGACCTGAACGACTACAAAACCAATGGGCCAAAAAAGAGTACGCAAGCTCTTTTAAACGTCCTCAACACCTTAAACCTTGAGGCTATGCACCTCCTTGACATCGGAGCTGGTATCGGCATTGTAAGTATTGAATTAAATCAAAGCGGCCTTTCCGAAATCACGCATAATGATATTTCGTCAGCATATTTAGACGTTTTTAAAAACGAATTTGGTGCACAATTTAAAGGCATTAAAATCAACTCCCTCCAGGGAGATTTTGTTGAAGTTTCTGACGAAATAAAAAGCGCTGATATTGTAGTACTGGATAAGTCCATCTGCTGTTACCCTCACTATCGCGAGCTCGTGCACGCATCAATACGCAAGGCAAATACGTGGTACGCCTATGTCATTCCCCGAGACAAATGGTGGGTCAGATTCGTGCATTATTTCGGTGAATTGCGTAAATCTATTAAGGGAGATACTTTTAAATCATTTGTCTACCCGACGGATAAAATCGAGCAAATCGTACTCGATCATGGTTTCGCTAAACATACACAAGTACATCAACGCGAATGGCTAATCGCGGTGTTTAAAAAATAGCCCAAATGCAATATTAATCCCGTTGACTCCCGCCGATGACTATACCGAGCCCTCCGTCTATGCGAAATGCCTGACCAGTGATAAAGGAAGCTTTGTCACTTGCTAAATAATAGATGAGTTCTGCGACATCATCAGAGCGTCCAATTTTACCGGTAAGGTGCATATCATCGCATTCCTTCAGCACTGTCCGGGGGTCAGAAGACAGCTTAATCGCTTCATGCAACATCGGCGTATCAATGGTCCCCGGACAAACGGCAACACACCGAATATTTGGGGCATAATCGACTGCAATACTCCTTGTCAGGCCCAACAGCGCTGTTTTGGAAGTAGTATATGCCGCCACACGTTCTTGCGTAATATATGCCTGAACACTCGAAACATTAATTACGACACCCTTGCCTGTCTGCAACATGACTGGCACTGCATACTTAGAGCACAAAAATGGCCCCTTCAGGTTTACACCAATTGTGTTATCCCAATCCTCTTCTGTCGACTCGGTGACACTGGCATAGCTTACAATCCCCGCATTATTAATAAGGACATCAATTGATCCAAAATGTCCAATAACCGCAGCTATTGCATGCCTGACTGAAGCACCATCAGCTACATCACACTGGATGAATACGCAACGCTCACCAAGGTCATCACTAAGTTTTTTACCAGCTTCGGAATCGACATCAAAAATGGCAACATTTGCGTCGTGCTCGTGGAAAAGCCTTACGCACGACTCCCCAATTCCTTTTGACCCTCCAGTTACAATTACCGTTTTATTATTCATAAATCTCAATTATAAATGAGAAACTAATAGTGAACCTTTGACCCCAACATCGATTTTGGTAATATGCCAGCGCCCGAGGTTTGATGTAAAAAGTTGATCGAAATCATTTCCCCCAAACGCAATATTCGTTGGATTTGAAAGCATATGCGCCTCCCAGTCATCTACCAATACGACAGGTGTGGCATCATTAGATACCTTGTATATTCTATTGGGAGCATAGCAAGAAATGTACAGATCTCCTTCTGCATCGAAGGCGAGTCCATCCGGAACAGTCTTGGGAAGCATACAGAATACTTCCCGCTCACCTGCAATCCCGGATTGCTCAATTTTGATTCTTTCTACGCCCGGCATAAAAGAAGATACAACGTACAAATACGAACCAAACATAGCGAGCCCATTTGCGAAGTTAAATGGCCCTTCATGCCAGACATCTCCCTTTCCCAAATCGTCAAACTTTAGAATCTTCCCATTCACTTTTCGAAACTCCCCACTTTCGCTCACATAGAGATTACCCTCCTGATCGAAAACAGGATAATTTGGAATGTTAAAATCATGTCCCTCCACTCCTTTGGTAAAGAGAGTCATTGACATCGAATCAATATCGAGTCGCCAAACACATTTATTCTTCAAATCACAAATTGCCAACCATTCGGCCCCAGGACTGAAGGCAAGTCCAAGAATAAAGCCGTCGGTTTCGGCGACCAAATCTACCTTTCCACCTTCGGGTGGAATCCGATATATCTGACCTGCTTCGCCGCCAGCCCATATTGAGCCATCAGGATGTGCCACAACACACTCGGCATGGTCGAGGCCTTCAGCAAATATTTCGCACTTATCTAACATATTCTTGGTTTCTGGCATTCATTCGATTTCTGAAATACTTGCGACAAGCGAAGTTCCGATTGACTGCTTTGCATCAATTTGAAGCCACTCTCCTTTTTCAATCGCTTCCTCAGGTTGATCTGTCCATTTTGATGTCCATGGTTCTAATGCCACTGCATAACACTCGCCCCACCATGGTGAATCCATGGTTCCATATCTCTCCGTCCAATACCAGACATATTTAAAAATATTGGCGTCCCAGTCAAGAGAGAACGATATGTTTCGAATCAGATTTCGAATTGAATATTTGCCTCTCCCATCAAAACCAGACAAATATGCAAGGTCACTATATGCTGGCGCATCAAAGTCCGGGACGTGATCTGCTCGATCTTCCCGACCATTTACATTCACCGCATTTGGCCATTTAGTCGTAATTCCTGGCTTAAATCTACGAGGGTTGGGAATGAGTGGCTCTGCAATGATCTGTCGCGCGTTTGTTTGAATTTGAACTCCCTCTTTCAGGAATGGCAATCCAAAAGCGACATGATGACCCCACATGACATCCAACTTGGTGTTTCCCAGATTTACCAGCTTTTCCGAAATTTCAATTTCAGATTTTCCAGCGGAAAGTGAAATTGTTTTTTCAATTCTCAATGGAAGCCTAACCGGACTTCCCCACAATTTTACCGATACTACATCAGGCCCAATTTCAAGAATAGAATACTTCCAGGGAATGAGTGATATCTCACCATGCTGACCAAGCGATGCCCCTCGATACGTAAATGAAGGACTGTTTGGTAAACATTCTTGCCACCCTCCGTAATAGTGATCTTCAAACTGATTTGTTGTACTCCGCATCTGGGAGAAATCTGTGGTGAGGTTACGCAATCTACCAGGTATTCTCAACAACATATTCATGTTGAGTGGCTTATACGTAAACTCAAAAATGTCTGATCCACGGTCCGCAAAAATACCGATTCGTATCAGGCTATTTTCCAGCCAAATTACGCGCATACCCTTGTACGTCCAATTATCAGAAATTGAACAAGTACAAGTATCATGAAATTCAGTTGCTTTCATATCTCATTATTAAATTTGTAAAGCCTGCATGGCACCCTTCATATATCCCAAGGCATAGGCCATCCCAGCGTGCCAGGCGGCATCACAGCTCATCTCTGGTGTATGATCCGGAATTAAAACTCCATTGTATGAATTCTTCTTAAGAATACCAAGTGCCTTGATCATGTCGATATCGCCTTCGTCCACAAATACTTCGCGGTAATGCGGCACCTTCCCCTTCACATTTCGGAAGTGTATATAGCCAATTTTATTTAGCCGCAAATATTTATCGAGTAAAGTATAGATGTCGCCATCCGCCATTTCCTGCACAGTACCCATGCACAATTCGAATCCGTTGCTAGGACTATCAACTACTCCCAACAATTTTTCATACTCCGAAGTCAAATAGAACAACCGCGCGGTTCCCCTTAATCTAGGTACGGGAGGATCATCCGGATGTGCTGCCATCATTACACCACATTCCTCTGCAACGGGAATTATTTCTTTTAAAAAATATGCATAACGCTGCCAGATTTCTTCTCTGGAGACTTCACTTACTGTGTTTGCCGACTTATCGGTATTATAAACCATATTCCACACCATACCCTCGGGGATAGGCGTGTCAGGATCAATGTTGTCAAGAACAAACTCTACAGACTTTGCGCCTCCGCGACCAGATTCTGAAGGTGACCAACCCCAAACACCAGCCAGACTAAAATAGTAACCCATTATAGGGATTCCAGCTTTGCCTACATTTCTGATTATCGTCTTCAGGTCCTCCATCTGTCGCTCCTTTTTCGGTCCATCCAACAAAATGTCATACCAATGCGACGGGTCAAAATTCTCAATAGCTTCGAGTGTCAAACCATGTGACTCAATCTGCTTCTTTAACGAGCTCAGATAGTCGTACGACCAAAGCTTTCCCTCATTTTCAGTAATCCCCCAACCATCATTGTAATTTCTCATTAACGATGGATTATCACCTCCTTTGATGTAGTCGACCAACTGAACTACCAAATGCGTGGCACCGGCTTGTCTGGCGAACTTGAAATTTCTTTCAGTCAATAGACTTTTGTATAAACCCAGCCCTAGTTTCATTAAAAAAATTTGATGTTTGAATATTCCTTTCAAAATACAATGAGAATTTATATTTTGATACCTACATTCACAACAATCTTTTAAAATTATGGCACTGTTTGAATTAAATGACAAAGTGGCGGTTGTAACCGGTGGAGGAAGCGGAATTGGAAGGAGTTGCGCTGAAGTACTGTCCTCTCAGGGAGCGCACGTCTTCCTGTTCGAACTCAATGCTTCAAGTGGAAAAGAAGTTGCGCAAAATATACGTGACACTGGGGGACAATGCACATTCGTACAATGCGATGTTGGCGATCAGGAATCCGTCCGGCAAGCTTTCAAGAGCTTGGATAAGAAATCCGGAACACTGGATATTCTAGTTAACAATGCTGGTGTGTCTCATATCGGAAACCTTGAAAACACGACAGAAGAAGCCATGGATAAAGTCTTTAAGGTCAATGTCAAAGGCGCATTCTATTGTCTTTCTGAGGCTGTGCCCAGGATGAAGAAGACCGGTGGTGGTAGAATTGTAAATATCGCGTCATCGGCTGTCTGGGTAGGTATAAGCGATCGCTTTGCATACTCAATGAGCAAAGCTGCTGTCGCAAATATGTCGCTTACTGTTGCCAAGGATTATGTAAATGATAATATCCAATCCAACAGTATTTCACCGGGAAGAGTGCACACACCCTTCGTAGATCAGTATTTGGCTCGACATTATCCCGGACAAGAGGCCGAGATGTTCGAGAAACTTTCAAAAACCCAACCTATTGGACGTATGGCTTCACCGGACGAAATTGCATACCTCGCATTGTATCTAAGCTCAGATGAATCTGGATTTATCACTGGCAGCGACTACATCATTGACGGTGGAATGATAACATTGAATACCTAATTTATGAAGCTCATTCGGCATGGAAGTCCCGGCAAGGAGTCACCAGGAGTCATTCTTAAAAATGGCGACTTAATAGACGTCACCAAATTGGGCCAGGATTATAACGAAGAATTTTTTGCGACCGACGGTCTCGCTCGCCTGGGCAAATGGTTAGGTGTCCATGCGTCCACAGCTCCCAAGTTATCAATGGATGTACGACTCGGCCCTCCGATTTGTAGACCCAGCAAAATTGTTTGTATTGGCCTGAACTATGCTGATCATGCAAAAGAAGGCGGAATGGAAATTCCGACAGAACCAATCCTTTTTTTTAAGTCAACCACTTCACTTATTGGTCCGAACGACAATGTGATGATACCAAAAGGAGCCACCAAAGTTGATTGGGAAGTAGAACTGGCTGTGATCATTGGAAAAAGGGCGTCATACATTTCTTCAAACGAGGCCGACAAGCACATCGCAGGGTATGCATTGTTTAACGATTATAGTGAGCGTTCGTTTCAACTGGAAAGAGGTGGGCAATGGGTAAAAGGCAAAAGTTGCGATACGTTTTCTCCACTGGGACCCTATCTCGCAACCGGCGTTGAAATAGGAGATCCAAATCATCTGGACCTATGGCTTAAGGTAAACGATGTACTGAAACAAAAAAGCAATACAAGCAATTTCATTTTCAAGGTCTATGATGTCATCAGTTACATTTCCCAATTCATGACATTGTTGCCCGGTGACATTATTTCGACAGGTACTCCGGCAGGTGTTGGACTGGGATTTGATCCGCCGCAATATTTAAATGCCGGTGATGTGGTCGAGCTTGGTATTGAAAAACTGGGAACTTCGAAGCAAGTTATTAAAGCATATTCGCCGACTTAATTGACTGCCCGACCAGCCAGGTAAGCCATGCCTAGCACACCCGCATTCGTAAAATCATCTGCGGGCATGATTTTGTATGTCCCGGCGGGTGGCCAGGTATGCTGATCCACATGCGCCTGCAATAGTGGGAGTATCAATTGTCCTCGTCGCATGACCCCTCCTCCGATGATGACGACATTTGGGTCAAATGCGTGCACCAGATTCACAATACCCGCTGCCCATACGGAAATGGAATGGTCACGAATTTCGATCGATAGACGGTCGCCGGTATCTGCGTGGTCGAATACGGCCCTGTAGTTGATCGTCTCCAGTGAGGACAATGTACTTTGGTTAAATAATGGATGACTTTGACACTTTGATTCCAATACCCAGCTAGAAGCTTCTGTCTCAAGACATCCGATCCCGCCACAATTACATTTATCGCCTTTGAAGTTTACAACCATGTGTCCGCCCAGATTCCCAGCCACGTAGTGAGCACCTTTCAACACTTTTCCGTCCATAAGAACTGCACTTCCAAATCCTGTTCCAATAGTACAGAGGACAATATTGTCCTCACCCCTACCTGCTCCATACTGCCACTCACCAACAAGAGCTGCTCTTGCGTCATTTTCAAGGACAAATGGAACGCCCCAGGTCTGTTCAGCCCAGGCTTTCAGGTCCAGTTCATCCGCGTCAGAAAACTTCACATACTGGAGGAGCACTTTCATGTCCCGACTATCTACGATGCTAGGAAAAGCAAGTCCGATGCCTTCAAATTTTCGTTCCTCAACTGGCAGGCCTTGCAGCAGCATATTTACGCCAGCTGCGATCTCGGGCAATTTAGCCGTCAGACTCTTGTTTGAATCAGCTTTGATCTCACTTGAAGCAATCAACTGGCCATCTCTGACAGCCCCCATTTTGATGGTAGTTCCTCCAAGATCAATCCCTACTGTAACCATGGTTGAGTATTAAAATGTCAATCAACAATTATAATTACTTCATTCAATAAACGACAAAAGGCGCTGTAAATACAGCACCTTTTGTCAATTTTAATCAATTAGTCATTACTGCTTGACAAATGATTTCACTGCAACACCTTCATCTCCGGATACACGTACAAAGTACATTCCGGTCGGAAGTTGATCTACATTGAAGTTCATTTCCAGCTTGTATGAACGTTTAGTAAACATCACTTTCCCGGACAAACTGACCAGTTCAATCAATGCTTCTCCATTGCTCCAAGGAATCTCCAGCGTAACCTGATCGCTCGCGGGATTTGGAAAGATGCTTGTCATCTGAGACAACACTGGGTCAACAACTGAAGAGGTACCAGTATTCTCAAAGTAATAAGTTGCTCCAGCCGCATTTGACAGGAATAAGTCAGGAAAGCCATCGTTATTATAATCCGACAAATAGAGAGCAGCTCCACGACCAAAGTCATAACCGGCAAACGGATTTAAATCCGCACGTTCGACCAACGCCGTACCTTCATATGCGAAGTACCTCACTATCCCGTTTGACTGTCCGACAAGTGCATCGTCATCACCATCACCGTCCATATCACCACTGCTCACAGTTGTGACAAAATTTGGCTGAACCGTATTTGTAAAGTCAATTCCATCAAACGGATTGTCAGCATCGGCCTCCACAAACATTGGTGCATCTGCAGTGCCATCATTACGATAGTATTTTACAGCTCCGGCCTTAATACCGACAAATGCATCGAGGTCTCCATCATTGTCATAGTCCGTAAATGTGACACATTCGTTCGCGCCTGCGTCAATACCTGCGAATGGATTGTCAGCGTCATTTCTTGTAAAAATCCCACCTTCATTCTCCAGAAAGACGATGTTCTCTTCGTACGTTCCCATATAGCAGTCCATGTCGCCGTCATCGTCCAAGTCAGCAAATGAAGGCGCTGCAATGGCAGAAGTTTTAAACACCCCAGTATTTAAAGGATTGTTTGCACTGTCTTGTTTTACATATGTGCCACTCACATTTTCGAAATATTCAACAAATCCATCCCCCATGCCGAAAAAGGCATCCATATCTCCATCTTTATCAATGTCCACTAATCCTGGATTAGGATCATTAGCCAGACGTGTTATGTTCAGCTGATTATCATTAATAAACCTGAAATTACGATTCTCATCCGGGTCATAATATTCCAGCAAGCCCGGGATGTTGGCTCCAACATATACTTCCATATCATCATCTCCATCCAGATTCGCAAACGCTGGCGCAGAATCTTCTCCGGCAACCAGGATCTGCGATAACGGGTTACCATCTATATTGGCTGTCCATACACCTTCATTATTTTCGAAGTATGCAATTTTACCTTCCTTGTTTCCAACAAAAAGATCCATATCACCGTCCCCATCCAGATCTGCAAATGCAGGTGCTGAATTCTCAGTAACATTAATGGCATCAAATGGATTTGCGGCGTCCGTGCGCTCTGTATAAACCCCATCGACATTTTCGTAATATGCGATGCCTCCATCTGCCTTTCCAATCACAGCATCCATATCACCGTCATTGTCTACATCGAAAAACGTAGGACTTGCGTTGCCAGAACCAAGCACGATCCCATCGAACGGATTACCTGCGCCGATCACACCAACCATTTGGCCACCATCGTTCCGATAATATATAAACGAACCATCCTCAAGTCCGATGACACAATCCGGATCACCGTCCATGTCATAATCGACAAAGGCAGGACTGACTCTCGCCGTATCGGACATAGTTGGAGCTATATTCAGACTATCTGGAAAAGGACTATCAGCATTGCTAAATACGCCACCATTGTTTTCGAAATACAAAATGTCATTGTGCAAGACACTGATTGTCGTTTCTGACTTTCCACCAATAAAGAGGTCCATGTCACCATCTCCATCTACATCTGCAAAAGCAGGTTTGCAAAACTGCTCGGTATGAGCATGTCGTGTGGGCACATCCGTCATCATCTCGAAACTTTGTGCAGTCAGCGCATTTGGGGCAATTACCAATCCTCCAATAACAGCAACACTTGCAGTTGCAATTCTTATTGTTGATTTCAAGTTAGTGAGCTCCATGTACAGATTCTTGAGACGCTTGACTAGCATATCAATTCTCCGATACTTGCTCTGGCCCGATTCGACACGGTTTAGCTTGCGCCGATACCGGTTGTAACGCGACACAAGGTGATTATATCGCAGTATTTTTCTCTTCATAGTTTAAGATTTTTAATGGCTAGAAATAGTTTGTGCATATGTTTGAACATACCAAATTAAGAAAAAAAAATAAGCCCCGTACAACGGGGTTATTTTCCTGCATAAGATAACGTTAAATAAGCGTAACAAAAGAGATAAAAAGATTGAAAATCAGAAGTGCGGTCTATAATTCTACGAGGATTCAAGATTTGGTGAGATCTTTCGAAGAATAATACGTCGTGGTAAAGAACACTCCCGTGTGAGGAGCATGGCGAATCAGGAATCGGGACATGACATAATTGTCTGTTTTTGAAGTGATTAGGAAATTCTTTACGCCAGCATCAAATTGACGATGTATCGTTTCGCGCATCATTAGGTGTGCAAGTTTATAACTGCGCAATCCTGGATCGACAAACAAAGAGGTAAACTCATTAAGTTCTGGTGCTATCAAATGAGAAATCACCCACCCCTTTACCTGACCTTCATGTATGAGTGCAAGACTGGTCACCGGATTAATGGTCTCTATGTATGTAAACGGATTAAGAATATCCGGGTACCAGTCAGATGCTTTTTTCTTTGAAAGGATCACTTCCTTTTGTGCAAGGCTGATTTCTGTAAAAGGCATGACGTGAAATCCATCCGGCAGTCTCAATTGACTGTCCATGAACAACTTTAATACTTTCTCAGCTTCACCCCGGACGATAATCAAGTCTTTTGTACGAGCCGCCCATCCATTTTGGGTTAATACCGCGTTTAGTGCTTCAGACGATTTCCAGTGATCCCTGTACGTTCCATCGACTTGCGCACACCCTTCGCTAAACAGGTTTCTTTCCAATTCACTGAGGAGGTTCTTTCCGACTCCCTTGTTTCTGTGATCGGGATGCACTACAAATGAGTGCACCCTTGCCTCCTTTTTGGATTGGCCAAAACTCGAGAGGATAAGTCCAACCGGTTTTTTGTCCAGGCTGGCGATGACACCGCACAATTGCTTTTCAAATCTATCCTGCTTCTTTGACAAATCGGGAAAGAGATAAGACTTAAGGTTCATAATCACCCAGGGAAGGGTGATTCTATTGCTATACTGGTATTCGTAATCCATCTGCGTGATACTGATATTATCAAATGACTTTGTTAGGGGTGAAGTTACTTCTTAACTCAATATAATCTGATCTCCTTTGCAATGAGAAGTCTGACAAGAGGTGAGGTAATTTCTGTAGCTCATTCTCGAAGCAACGGAATAATAAATACCCATCTCAGAAATCGCATCTTGACCAGGTAAATACATAAATCCAGTTTTTGAGCATGTATGCTCGAGGCTGCTTTCGAATATCGTAATTTGCAGACGTACATGCGAGACCTTACTTTCCTATAACTATGATGAATATTACCCATTTTCCTGATCTCATTTCATATCTCGGAAGGAAGGGTCTTCTTGATACCAATCAAAACATATCTTGTAAAATTCTCACAGGTGGGGTATCAAATCGCACAGTATTCATATCGGCTGCAGGCGGTGATAGTTTCATTGTGAAGCAGGCCCTGGCCAAATTAAATGTCAAAGAAGATTGGTTTTCACGCCCTGAGCGTATTTTTGTGGAGGCGAGAGCTTTGGACGAATTGCCCAATTTAATTCCAGTAAGCAGTATTCCTGCATTTATTTTTGAAGATAAGGAGCAGTTCATCCTGATCATGCAAGCCATTCCTCAGCCACACGAAAACTGGAAAACCCAGTTGCTTCGAGGCTCTATTCTGCTCGATCATGTGGATCAATTTGCAAGATTATTAGCTCTGATACATAGTCAGACGATTGACAATGACTACTACGCAAGTTTGTTTGGCGAAAAGGAGTTTTTCAAATCACTGAGAATGGACGCGTATTATCGATTCACAGCCACGCAAGTACCTGAAGCAAGCGAGTTCCTCC
This sequence comes from Bacteroidota bacterium, assembly GCA_003648285.1. Lineage (GTDB taxonomy): Bacteria > Bacteroidota > Bacteroidia > Chitinophagales > Saprospiraceae > B8-G4. Next base: position 764 of record QMOR01000058.1, on the reverse strand, counting down.
TGCAGTTGATATCAGAAACTATCCACAAGGAGTATTGTCTTGTACACGGTGATTTCAGTCCCAAGAACGTCCTGGTTCGTGATGAAAATTTGATTCTCCTGGATTATGAGGTTATGCACTATGGTGATGGCGCTTTCGATATTGGGTTTGCAATGACACACTTTCTAAGCAAGGCAAACCATCTTCTGCTATTTCGGGGAAAATTCATTGAGGCTGCACGGCGCTTTTGGAAAACATACAATCACATTGCAAAAATTAACGCTGAGATGGAAGCACGGGCAGTTCGAAATACGCTCGCTTGCTTACTTTCCAGGGTCAGAGGTAAGTCACCGCTCGAATATCTCTCAAAGATTGAACGGGATACTCAATTGGCAATTTGCCTAAAAATTTTACCTCAATTGCCACGGAACATGAATCATTTTATTGAAATGTGGGAAACAATACAACATGAGTAGCATCAAAAATATCAGTGCGCTTGAAATCCTCGATAGCAGGGGAAGACCGACAATTAAAACTACTGTAACCCTGAGCAATGGATTTGTGGGAGTAGCATCTGTTCCATCGGGTGCATCCGTGGGCGCAGCTGAGGCCCATGAATTGCGTGATGGTGACCCTGTGAGATATCAAGGACTTGGGTGTTTGAAGGCTGTAAACCTAGTTGAAGGAGAAATACGCAACGAATTGGTAGGGGGCGATTATGAACACCAGTTTGATCTTGACCAATTCTTGATAAAGATTGATGGCACTGCGAATAAGAGTAGGAT
>QMOR01000057.1 GCA_003648285.1 Bacteroidota bacterium | reverse complement strand
TGAGAAACCGGCTGTTGTAGCAGTGGGATAAGTAGTGATGCTATCTCAGAGCGATTTGTATATGTATGCACGACCTCGCTCAGATTATTACTGACCAACACGTTGCGCACGACGATGTGTCGTGCCGTAAAAAGCGCTGACAATAACTTCAGTTTAAAGCCGGAGGTAATAGAGGAATCAACGATTTGAACCTGGGCTTGCTGCATCAATTCCTGCATTTTTTGTGATGACACATTGAGATGCAATTCGGCATTTTTCAGTTTTTGGAGCCTTGCAATTCCCTCTTCTCCGGGCGACCTGCCGGCCACTTTATAGCGCAGATCATGCTTTATACATACTGCAGCGAGTGCTTCCACCACAGCCAGGTTGTCTTCTACTGACAGATCACCGTGCAACAGCACATAGTCGCCTTCGCCCGGCAGTACCATGACCTCTTCATATTGATGAAACGGGGCCAGGATATGCACATTTTTATGTCGACTCGAAAAATAACGACTGTCACCAGCGGAGATAGCAAATATTCCATCAGCAGCGAAAACCACTTTGCGTTCGAACCTTCTCAATTTGATACTCTCGCGTTTGAAGTGCAATTTGCGCCACCACGAACTCGATGTTTGGCACAAAAACATGTAATATTCCCACTCGATATTGTGCATGCGGATAATCGCCTGACGGTGTTTTAGTTCTTTTCTTCCAACGAAACCACATGTATGCAGGCCCTCGAAGAGTATCGGTCCGCTGCCGGAAGCAAGATTTGCCAAAAGTGATCCTGGCATGCGCGTCGCAACCACATATGGGAGTTTTGTCAATAGTGTATTGATTCCCTTATCCCTTTTGTAATACGTAACACGTCCACAAAGCCGTTCGATCTCCGGTGATGGCTGCTTGTCGTCATATGTAAAACAGTGCAGGTGTACTCTTACACCCAACTGCTGCAACGCAACGATCTTGTAATACACGTCTATGGCCCCACCATAGTTTGGTGGATAGGGCACACTAAAACTTACAATATCCAGATGCGAAATATCCATAGACAAAAACGCAAGATAACCAAGAAAGTCTCATAGAATACTTATATGACACCTATCACCTTGGCACCTAAAAAAAAACGCTAACTTTAGATGCCTCAAGTTTTCAGTTAGTTTATGTCAGGTTAAAATCTATTTCGTTAATTGTGGTCTATTAACCAAATGTTCGTAAGGGTGAGCAACTATTATAGAAAGGCGACGTATCTCATAGGATTGGCCACCTTGTTGACTATACTCTGTAGTAGCATTTCGGGTTTTGCACAAATCAACATTCGCGGCGAAGTATTTGAGGGTCTCAGTGGTGAGCCATTGATAGGCGCTAGTGTCATAATCAGGGGCACCACCACCGGTACTATCACTGAGTGGGATGGAAGTTTCTTAATCAGAGCTGACAGTTTGCCTGTTTCTCTCGAAATCTCATATACTGGCTTCAGTTCACAGGTATTTGTTATCGAAGATGCAAAGGAGAAACAAGTTATTATACTTGTGGAAGACGCGGTGTTGCTGAATTCAGTAGAAGTAATCGGGAGCCGCGTATCAGACCATCGCAAAGAGTCTCCACTCACAGTTGAAGCACTCGACATCATTGCCATACAACAGACGGCCTCAAGTGACTTCTACGATGGCCTGGGGGCACTGAAAGGTGTCGATCTGACTACGGCGAGTCTCGGCTTTACCATTATTAATACGAGGGGATTTAACAGTACGAGTCCGGTCCGGTCGTTGCAGATCATCGATGGGGTCGACAATCAATCTCCCGGGCTTAATTTCTCATTGGGTAATTTTCTCGGAGCACCTGAACTTGATGTCCTCAAGGTAGAACTGATTCAGGGTGCCAGCTCGGCATACTTCGGACCGAATGCCTTCAACGGTGTCATCGACATCAGGACAAAGGATCCATTCATACATCAGGGATTTTCGATAAGTATAAAAGGAGGTGAACGCAACATGTTCACAGGGATGTTTCGCTATGCCAAAGCGATTGGGGACAAGTTTGCATTTAAGCTGAATGGCTCCTATTTAAGAGCTGATGACTGGAAAGCGCGCAACTTCGATCCAAGCCATCAATCTGAAGCCGATGCGACCAACCCCGGCGGATACGATGCTGTGAATGAATACGGAGATGAAAATATTGGAAATGTGCGCGATGCCTCAGGTCCTTTTTCGAGAATTACATTCCCTGGGCTCGGCAGGTATTATAGAAAAGGATATAAAGAGGAAGATCTCGTCGACTACAATACAGAGAACTATAAAGGGAACGCGGGTCTTTTTTACAAGATCAAACCTGACCTTCAGGCCGAAGCTACATTCAATTTTGGGTCTGGGACTACTGTATATCAAGGTGAGAACCGGTTCCGACTTGACGGCATTTTCTTTTGGCAGGCAAAACTTGAGTTGAAGCAGAAGGACAAGTTTTTTATCCGGGCATATACAACACAGGAAGATGCGGGTGATAGTTATGACGCATATGCCACCGGATTACGTCTATTGGACAATGCGAAATCCAGCAATCAATGGACCTCAGACTATCAGATCTACTGGCAGACATTCAACACCCCAAAAGTCAAAGCACTCGAAGGATATCCTAGTGGCATCCCCTTTGATTATGATGCACAAGATTCTGTATTTGCGGAGAATTCCGACTCTTTGTTCGCATGGCATGCAGACGCACAAGATTATGCTAATTCGAAGATCAGCAACTCTGAAGCGTACTTCGAACCAGGCACACCGGAATTTGAAAAAGAGTTTAATTCAATTATCAGCAACCTCAGAACTGATCCTGACAATCCAGGAACAAAATTTTATGACAAGTCGAAGCTTTATCATGTACATGGTGAGTACCTTTTCGAAACAGGGTTTGCAGACTTTACAGTAGGTGGCAACTTCAGGCAATACACACCGGATACAAAAGGGACGATATTTCTTGACACAGGATCAGTTGTAATCCGAAATCATGAATACGGATTTTACGGTGGACTCACCAAAAAACTTATCCCTGCCAAGTTGAAACTCAATTTTACAGTTCGTGTAGATAAGAATCAAAATTTCAATGCGGTTGTTTCACCGGCTGCCTCGCTGATATATACACCGAATATTAACAATACCTTCCGCCTTTCGTTTTCATCAGCAGTTCGCAACCCCACACTATCTGATCAGTATTTAAATCTGGATTTTGGCCGCGCCAAATTACTTGGGAATATCACAGGATATGACAGCCTGGTCACTCCCGAATCATTTCTCGACGCGCTGACATTCGGTAATGACACCTTGGTATATTTTGACGAGCCCGCAATACGACCTGAGCAGGTCCAGTCTATTGAAGTGGGATGGCGCGGCACTCTATTTGAAAAACTATGGATTGATATGAGTTATTACTACAGCTCATACCGACACTTCATCGGATACAAGTTTGCTGTTGATATTCTGGCATTTGAGACACAGACAGGGGTCCCGCTATTTTTTGATATTCTTCGCATATCGGCCAATGCACAGTCTCGTGTGACGACTCAGGGATTTTCGATAGGCGGTGATTATTATGTGGGTCAGTACGTCACGCTGTCGGGTAATTACTCCTGGAATGTTTTGAACAAGAAAGGGACAGATGACCCGATTGTTCCCGCTTTTAATACGCCTGAACACAAGTTTAACATCGGACTGTCCGGCCACGGCATGCCTATTCCGATTTTTGGAGGAATCCAGCGTGGATTTGGGTTTAATATCAACTATAAGTGGATTGAGGGCTTCCTGTTTGAGGGATCGCCGCAGTTCACGGGCCTTGTACCAACATACAATCTCCTTGATATGCAAGTAAACTGGCGTATAGAAAGGATCAACACAACAATTAAGATCGGTGCTTCAAACGTGCTGAACAACATGAAATTTCAGACATATGGAGGTCCGAGAATTGGAAGACTTGCGTATATTTCATTCCTTTATCAGGGAAAGGTTTAATCATTTGATCATTAATAAAAATATGTATATGAAAATCAGAACTCTACTTTTTACTTTTTTACTTACGATACCATTGCTTCAGGCACAGGATCGGTACCTGGACGAAGTTTTCGACAGTGTGATTGTCGTTCGGGAAATGCTTTACGGTATTAACATTACAGTTATCACGGGAGCACCGGCAGCTGATTCACTGCATGTTGATGTGTATATGCCCGCGGGCGATACCTTGACTGAGCGCCCTGTTGCAATTGTTTTGCACTCGGGGACATTCCTGCCTCCTGGGTTTGCCTCCACAATTGGTAACCGGCATGACTATGTGAATGTCGAAACATGTAAACGACTGGCGAAACGTGGATATGTCGCTGTCAATATGGATTATAGAGTGGGTTGGAATCCAGTCTCTCCAGAAGAGATCGTGAGACGCGCAACTATTCTTCAAGCGGTGTGGAGAAGTATGCAGGATACATACTCCTGTATCCGCTACCTAAATAAAACAGTTGTAGATTTCGCTAACCCGTATGGACTCGATACTGACAAGATCGCGATTTACGGTATCGGCACAGGAGGATTTGTGGGATTTAATATGATGGCCCTGGATAAATGGCGTACTGAGATCTATATTGACAAGTTTCGCAACCCTATTGATGGAACTCCATTCATAGACACATTGCTGTTCGGAGACCTTGAAAACACACAAGCTGGTGCGATCAACATTCCGCTGCATGTAGGCTACAAAGATGACTTCCATTTCTCATTCGGACTGGACGGCGCCTTGGGTGATTCCAGTTGGCTTGATGAGGACAATGTGGTCGTTCCATTTGTAATTGGTGGAGTTGTAGAACATCCAACTACGCCGTTTGGTATAGATCCAATCACGGATGAAATAAACTGCGACATGCCTGTATTTGCCGGTGCTGGAACAAATGTATTTGTTGTCAATATCGCAGGATCTGCGTGCATGGCACAAAAAGCAAACGAAATAGGGATGAATGCTGCACTGGAGGTGAAGGATTGGGACGATGATGTATCCAATGCAATTCGTGAACATGAGTATGCTCAGGAACACTTGTGGGCGATACATTTGCCAGGTGATGATACACTTGCACAAACAGGGCCATGGGAATACTGGGATGCTGCCTTTTGGTCAACGGTCCCTCACCCGGATCCACGTTATGATAACTTCCACGAAGCCGGCCTAGCAACAAATCCTGACATGTCGATGGAGAAAGCAAATCGCTATATCGATACATCACTGTGGTTGTTTGCACCTCGTGCATGTCTTGCAATGGGATTGTCAACGTGTCTCGAATCAAGTGTAGAGAATCTGAATGAGGCTGAGTTCGATTTCACAATTGCACCAAATCCAACATCGGGTGAAGTGCGCATCAGCATCGAAGGAAACGACCAGCTGACGAAGATTGTGGTATTCGATATGCTTGGCAAAATGGTCAGATCATTTGACAATGTAAACGATCTGTCCTTTGTTTTTGACGTTTCAGACCTCGCCCCCGGCATGTATGGCATACGGGCAGAAGTAGGTCAAAAAGGCTACTTGTCAAGCAAGATCATCGTACAACAATAATGAAATGCAATCATGAGATAATCATGATTGATCTATAGTCAGACCAGACTAGTTTGAAAAAACAAAGGGCATCCGGATTTTCGGATGCCCTTGTTTTGTTTTAGTTGTTTTTTTAACCGCAAAGGCGCAAGGGGCGCAAGGGATTTTTTCGTGCCGTTATTGCGGGTGAATAGTGAATCTTCGATTCACTATTCTTAGGCCATTACAGCTTCGGTGATTGGTGTCATCCAGCCATATGTATCTTCGATCGTTCCGTCGCGCAGACCGTTGATCTTGGCTTTGAGATACAGGGAGATTTCGAAGTTGTCAGGATCCAATTCCATGACATTCCCATCGTGTGCAATTCGGTTGACGTTTGCAACCAGAGCTGCCGTCCCGGATCCAAAGACTTCTTTTAATGTGCCATCGGCATGTGCTGCCATGACCTCGTCAATACTCAGTGCACGTTCTTCTACCTCGATCCCCTTCTCGACTTTCAGGATTTCAATCATATTCCTGCGGGTGATCCCCTTGAGGATCGATCCCGAAGTAGCTGGTGTAATGACTTTATTTCCGATCACAAAGAAGATATTCATCGTACCCACTTCCTGGATATATTTGAACTCGTGGGCATCCAGCCACAGCACCTGATCAAAGCCACGCTTATTGGCCAGTGTGGCGGGATATAGGGAAGCTGCATAATTCCCTGCGCACTTTGCCTCGCCTACACCACCATCAACGGCCCGTACATGTTCCGTAGAAGTAGTTAAAGAGATTGGCCTTCCATAATATGGTCCTGCAGGAAGCGTTAGAACCATGAATTTATAATTGCTCGAAGCACGCACACCAACATTTTCATCCATTGCGATCATAAATGGCCTGATGTACATTGAGCTACCGGAAATTGGTGGGATCCATGCGCGATCTATCGACACGAGCTTGTAAATCATATCCACAAACATATCCTCCGGAAATTCGGGCATACACATTCTGACTGCAGAGGCATTGAATCTCTGGGCATGCAACTCAGGTCTCATCAGCATCGGCGTACCGTCTACAGCTTTTGAAGCTTTCATTCCCTCAAAGATCGCCTGACCGTAGTGCAGTGTCATATTCGTGGGATGCAGAGACAACGGCTCGACCGGTCTGATTTCAAAATTTGTCCACTTTCCATCTATAAAATCTGCCGAAGCCATGTGGTCCGTGCAAATTCTGCCAAACGGTATGTTATTAAAATCGACTTCAGAAATTCTGGATTGGTTGGAGTGTGTTATCTTTATCTCAGGCATAGGTCATTTTTTTCAAAAATACGAAATTCATACATTATTTCAAAAAGGGATTTATATAGACTCTGGATGCAAATTATATTTTACAAAAAAGATATTAACGATACAATCTATTGAAAACTTCAAATTTCGAATACCCATGTTACAATATTTCCGATAGTAGCTTTCCAACTCATCGGTGTATTGGCAACAATGCCAGGCGTACGTTAGTTCTGGCCGAACAAAAAGACTTTGAAGAACACGGAGTGCTACTGACAAAGATCCTCAGGGCAGTTGAGCTTGACTTCAACCAGGACGTTTCATTTATCTCTATGGAGAGCGGTGAATCTCTGAATCTCCTCAGTACTTCCAGCGCGAAGGATTATGACAATCTGCTCCTGTTTGGCATCAATCCTCGTCAGATTGGCTTGATGACCAATGCCCGGCTTTCTCTGTTGCGCCTGGAGGAGCATACTGTGATCGCGTCTACACAACTCAGTACGATTGCCACGGACCCCAAGGCAAAAAGAATATTGTGGGATCACTTGAAAGAAGTATTTAACGATAAAACATGAAGATCATTTTTGCGACATCCAATCCAAATAAAATCAAGGAGGTACGACACTTATTAGGTGCGCCTTCTGAGATTCTGGGCCTGTCAGATATAAACTGGTCCGACCCTATTGAGGAAACAGAACCAGATCTGGAGGGAAATGCGATGCTCAAAGCGTTGGCAGTATCAAATAAACTGGAAGTGGACTGTTTTGCAGAGGACACTGGGCTCGAGATTAACTTCCTGCAAGGCCGTCCCGGGGTCAAGTCTGCACGCTATGCCGGGGAGAATAATGATGCCGTTAAGAATATGGCAAGGGTGCTCGAGGAAATGGAGGGCTCAGATGATCGAAGTGCACAATTCAGAACGATCATCGCACTTTCGATGGACGGCGCGTTGCACCTGTTTGAAGGAATAGTGCGTGGTCGAATAGCCCATAATCCAGCCGGTGAAGGAGGATTTGGCTACGATCCGATTTTTATTCCGGAAGGATTTGACCGCAGCTTCGGGGAGTTGAGTGCTGAAGACAAGAGCAAGATCAGTCATCGCGCCAGGGCGATGGAGAAACTCGTCCTATTTATTGAAGCGTATGCTAAATGTAAAAGTCCAGAATTACAGCTGTCCCGAAAATAATACTCGCCAGCCCATTGGTCGTAAAGAAGGCCAGATTTACCTTGCTCAAATCTCCCGGCTTGACGAGAGTGTGCTGGTAGGCAAGCGAAGCCAGGAACATTCCTGCACCTCCCCACAACAGCCAACTCAGGGCCTCATAGTCATTGCCCATGCGGTATACGGCATAGATGCAAACTGCTCCGCACATCAGATGGACTACTGAAGACATCACCAATGCCCCCTTGGCTCCCAAAAATGTCGGAATAGAATGCAGCTTATGCTCTGTGTCAAAAGACTCATCCTGAAGTGCATAAATAATATCAAAACCTCCTACCCACAATAACACGACGATACCAATGAGTACGGGTATCACATCAAACACCTCCGTCACGGCGAGGAAAGCTCCAATTGGAGCCAGTGCAAGACCGAGACCCAGGATAAAATGACTAAATGCCGTGAAGCGCTTTGTATAGCTATATCCCAGCACTACCGCAAGTGCGACAGGCGAAAGTGCGAAGCACAATGGATTTATAAAATACGTACAGAGGATGAAGAGTCCCGAACTTATCAATGTAAATGTGAGTGCTGCTCCCGGCGATATGACTCCGGCTGGTATTTCACGCTGGCTCGTCCTCGCATTTACCGCATCAATGTGACGATCAACGAATCTGTTAAACGCCATCGCAGCACTTCTCGCAAAGATCATACAGAGGATGATCAAAATGAGGACAACGGGATCGAACTCGACGCCCGGATAGTGAATGCCCAGCACAAACCCCACGAGGGCAAACGGCAGTGCGAATACCGTATGCGAAAACTTGATCAGTGAGAGATAATTACGCATAGCTTAAAATGACAATGGCCTGCAAGATATCACATCATTGCAGGCCATCGGTTTTATTTCAGGAATATTACTTCCCGTTAGCAGCTATCTTATTCACCTGTCCGGTGATCGTAAGAAATGTCTGTGCTGGATCAGTATTCGCTGTAATTGTGACACGCTTTGTTTGCTTGCCAGTTTTACCTTTTGAGTTAAACGTCACAAGGATTTCACCAGATTCACCTGGTGCGATTGGATTTTTAGGCCATTTTGGCACTGTACATCCACAACTTCCTTTGGCGTTGCTTATCACTAAAGGCTCTTTTCCTGTGTTTTCAAATTTGTAAACATGTGAAACTTTTTCACCTTCATCGATCGTACCAAAGTCAAATGAACTTTCGCCGAAGTTAAGAGCTGTAGTAGGTCCGGTTGGACTTGCTACTTTACTTGACGCAGCTTTTGTACTTGGCTTAGTGGCATCATCTTTTGTTGGTGCAGATGCGAGGCTTTCGCGGGCCTCATCGGTCGCAGCATCTGAATCGCTTCCACCACATGCTGTAAAGCCTACCATCGCCACGATGAGCAAGCTGTAAAAAGAGAAATTAATTGCTTTCATTATTTTGGTTTTAATGTTATCTGATTGATATTTTATTCTAACGCAAAAATAAGTCCGGAGCTTCATATACGAAAGGGGTAACACCCTCAAAATTACTAATGTGGTGTTAACGATATGCTAATACAACGTGACTCTGTACTGAATTAGACTCATCTTCTTCTCGAAGACAGCCATTGTGCGAATTTTTCAGCCGGCAAGGCATTGAGGCACTGTGAGGTTAAAAGTCCTCCTTTTCTGGCCGCCAATACGCCAAATCGCACATTATGGATGCCCTCCCGGCTATGTGCATCAGGATTTATCGAGATCAGGACACCCTTTTCCGTAGCATAAGGAATCCACTCATAATCCATGTCAAGCCGTAACGGATTCGCATTCAGCTCTATGGCCACGCCATATTCTGCACATGCATCAATGATTTGCATGTGGTCCAGTGGATACCCCTTTCTTGACAAGAGCAGGCGCCCGGTCAGATGCCCGAGCATATCAGTATACGGGTTCTCGATAGCCTTCAGAATTCGGCTTGTGGCCTTCTTCTCATCCATCTTTAATCCAGAGTGCACCGAAGCGACGACAAAATCAAATTGACTCAATATTTCATCTTCATAATCAAGGCGCCCGTCTGACAAGATATCAGACTCAATACCCTTAAAAATGCGAAATGGCGCCAATTCCAAATTAAGCGCGTCGATCTCATCCCATTGCTGCATGACACGATCCACCGGCAGCCCATTTGCGTACACAGCAGTTTTCGAGTGATCACTGATCCCAAAATAGCCGTAGCCACTGTCGCGCACATATTCTGACATCTCACGAAGCGTATTCAAGCCATCGCTATACGTACTGTGATTATGCACAATCCCCTTCAGGTCTTCCACTTGTATATAATCATCTCGCCCAGCTACCCTTTCAAATACATCAGCAGACTCACGCATTTCAGGAATGACATATGGCAAACCCGCAGTGGCAAATATCTCCTCATCCGATGCCGCATTTGCCGTTATCCCGACGGCATTCAAAAAATCGGGGGTACCCGTCAGTTCGAAACGGCGTGTCTCGTACTCTTGTTCCCCACAGCAATGCAATATGAAAGGCGTGGACGCATTGAAGATGCCCGAGAGTGGCCCGGACTCTTTGAAAGTGCCCGTGCCTGGCAAACCGCTTTCTTTGACCACTACCCCTTCTGCACGCGCAACTTCCTCTGCTGAAATCCCCTTCCCTATCAGGACGACCTCGTTGACAATCGGGCATCGTCTTGCGATCTCTCCGACTGCTTCCACTCTGATTTGCGCATCAACTGATTCCAGTTTTGTGATCAACTCCAATACCACGGGCTCTATTCTCGCGTACAACCACTTGCCTCTGGATTCCAGAAAGTATTCGATTTTTTGCTTGACATCGCTCTGTGTTTTCATCCCGAACCCATGTGCCTCGATCAGTCTGTTTTCATTGCAGGCATATAGTAACTCACCTGGTGACTCAATGCCCAGATCTCTCCAGATGGTACGCACCTTCCCCGGGCCAAGGCCACGTATCGAGAGGAGATCCTGAATCCCCTGTGGCGTTTTTTCACGATAGTGCTCGAGTCGGTCCATCCTGCCAGTGTTGATGAGCTGGTCAATTTTTTCTGCCGATGATTTCCCAATCCCCTGTATTGCCACGATCTCGCTCTCCCCCATTTCGTCAAGTGGCACCTCAAACTTGCGCAGAGCGTTGTACGCGTTGCGATACGATCTGATGCGAAATGCGTTTTCACCATGCAACTCCATGAGTGATGCGGTGAGTTTAAATGCATTTGCGATGTCCCTGTTTTGCATTGTGCTTACTTATAGCTCAAAAATTAGGCAAATCTAATCCAATGTGCTATAGAATTGGGCCAGTTGTATGAGGTCGGCTTCTGTCTTGAGCCTGAGTTTATGTTCTTTGATATATGGTTCTACCTCGGGACTATCAAAAGCCCCCAGGATGACTTTTTTCTTATACCGCAGTGACGTCAGTTTCCCATCGGCTTTCAGATAGTAAATTTCCTTCCGTTGAAAGTCCTTGAAATCAATGGCTTTTCCTACGTCCTGAATGGTATGCTTAGCGATGTCAACTTTAAATTCTTTGATCAGCATCACATCATTTTCTGCAAACAGTATGATGACAAATTGGTCACTAAATCGCGAATGCAAATTCTTTTGAAACGCAAAATGCTCAGTAGGGATCCGATCTATTGCATCGGGGTTATCTGCTGCATCGACATCGACTCTCAAGTACACATCACCATCCAGCTCAATCATTTCATCCCCGGTCTTTATTTCAAACGTGCGGGTATATCCATTATAATTCAATAGCACGTCTTCATAAATCAACGCATCATGACGGATGATTTTTCCGGTCACCCAGTCCTTGAAATACATCGGACTCCCCTTGATATCACTGTATCTTTTGTCATCGACAGGCTTGGAGTTTGTGAATGCGATCTTGTCATTCTGCGCGGCCAAACCAGTTAAAAACAGGCAAAGGAAAATAAGGGAGAGTGAAAATTTGTAATGAGACAGATATAATTTGAACATGATGCGTTTTAATAAAACTAAGACAGAATATCGATGCACCAAAATA
>QMOR01000056.1 GCA_003648285.1 Bacteroidota bacterium | reverse complement strand
GCTTTGAAACGGTAGGTATTGATCCCCGGACTCCCCAAAATGTAACTTTCACTATTCCTGGTTTTTCCAAAAAATGGCAATTGCCCCCAAATTGCCTCCTGCCATTCCAATGATTGGAAAGCTTGTGACATTGAGAAAGTGCTTTTTGCCATCAAGGCTATCTATCCATAACGATCCTTGCGCCGGCTGATGTGTCCGAAGGGTCCTTACAAGTGCAATTTCCTCCGGTGAAATACTGTCATCCTGCGTTTTTCTGGGGTTAAACATGAGCGACCACTCTGTCTGTGGCATTGGTCCTGTATCTTCGAATCTCTTACCAAAAATCTCCTCGGCAGGCCCATTATAAAATATCAGATTTCCCTCCATATCGGATATGAATGCCGGAATAGACAATGAATCTGCCCATTGACGGCTTAAAATGATCTCTATTTCGTGTGCTGCCATGATTTTTTTTGGCGGGATTGCATGATAAGATATGAAATTTTATCCGACGAAACACGAACACTATGTAGAACTACCGTTTTGAATATTAATCTGCATGATTTACCAGTAATTTGGCTATTCGTTCAGGTCAATATGATCGGATGACTAGAGTTCAACAGCAAAAAATGCTTAGATGGCGCGAAATAGCAGCGATAATGACGAGATGATTGAGGTGACGACAAGGCTATCCTGACATGACTGGGCTCATTGCCAAATTTTATCTGTTTTGTTTAACTTTGCGGTCATTTTAGTATCGAATTAAGGGATCTATTAAACTAAAGACAGTATGAAAATGAATGTATTACTAAAAGGGTTCTTGCTTATTTCAGTTGTATCACTGGCATCATGTGTCAGCAACAAGAAATTTCAGACTCTTGAAGACGAAAATCAGGCACTCGCTGAAAACCTCGAAGAAATTCAGGCACAGGTTGCAGAATTGCAAAAGGACAATGAAACAATGACTGCTGAAAACAGCGAGTTGAACAGCGATTTGCAAAATGTCGAGCAGAAACTTGGTCAAACTGAGACACGCATGACTCAGGTTGAAAAGGAGAATGCAATGACAACTAAGGAGTTGGCCGAAATTAACAGAGGTATAGATGCTGCTTTTGCAGATATCAATGCTGCTGTAGACGCAAGCGACGCCAAAGTCAAAGAAATGGCTGACGCATTGTATCTCGACCTACAGGACACAGTTTCTTTCAGGTCAGGATCTGCAAGCATCAGTCCTGATGACAAGGAAGCAATCGAGCGCATTGCGAAGTTGTTGAACGACAATCCAAACCTTCACCTTGTGATCGAAGGAAATACGGATAAGCGTTCAATTAACAACGACATGTACAAAGACAACTGGGAGCTGAGTGCAGCGCGCTCTATCCAGGTCGTTCGCAAGTTGGTTGATATGGGTGTAAACCCTGCACAACTGACTGCTGCAGGTCGCGCAGAGCATAATCCTGCCTCTATGGGCGATCCGGATTCTAAAGCAACACTTGCCAAGAATCGTCGTATCGAGTTGATGGTAATTCCAAAGGTTGGTACACTTTACAAGATCGCCAATCAGTAGGAAGTACTGATGCCGTAAGGCGAATAAAGAAATTTCCACAGTGTGGCACATCTGCTTTGCACATATCAAAGCGGGGTAAATGTGCCACACTTTTTTTTTGGACTATTCCCAAGGCATATTTAAGCCTCGCCACACCAGATTTCCAAAATCTTAAGATTTGGTAAATCTAAAGTCGAAGTTCGGGGTTTACTTTGACAATTCCGCGTATAGGTTTACACGATTGTCCATGCCGTATTCTTCGCTAATTCATTGCTATTTTCGTATAACATTCTAAGTGTCAAATTAGTAGTAGGTCTGAATTAAGTACTTATGGCACAACACGGTTGCAAATACGTGCTGACGGCGGATATGCAATCATGGATAAATCTCACCTCTGTACCGCGGAATTTACCATCCATTAGCTCTAACGTGCAATTCACCAATCGAGAGCATCGATATTCTATCCAAAGTTGAATTTCGGACAACTTCCGATTATCTTGGATGCGAACAGCACTCTCACAATGCTCAAAGCAATTCTCATAGACGACGAACCGGAATGTCTGCGCAGCCTCGCACACGACCTGAATGAATACTGCCCCGGTGTTGACATACTGGAACAATGCGACAGTGGCAAGGCGGGAATCAAGAAAATACACGAGTGCAATCCGGATGTTGTATTCCTGGATATCGATATGCCGTATATCAATGGATTTGATCTTCTGGAAATGGTTCCAAACGTTGGTTTTGAGGTGATTTTTACCACAGCACACGACAAATACGCACTGCAGGCATTCAGAATCAGCGCAGTGGACTATTTGCTCAAACCCATAGACCCGGAGGCGTTGAAGAAGGCCGTAAGTAAGGTGCGATTGTTAAGGGAAAATGGCAATACACCAAAGCAGATCCATTTTCTCATTCAGCAACTCAAAGACCTTGAAAACAACAGCGTTAAGAAGATAGCAGTGCCCACATTTGACGGGCTGGAATTTGTGACCCTCGATGATATTCTGTATTGTCAATCTGATGGCGCGTACAGCTATTTGTATTTCACTGATGGGAGCAAACTGTATATTTCAAAAACACTCCGCTATCTGGAAGCTGCACTCTGTCCCTTCCATTTTTTCCGTGTACACAATTCATTTATTGTGAATCTCAACCATGTTCGCAAATACTCTAAAACTGATGGGGGCACACTCATCCTCACCAGCGGTGATCACATCAGGGTCTCGCGGTCAAAAAAGGATGAGTTGCTCAGTTTATTCTAGCACGGATGATAAATTTTCGCATTATCCCGGCACTATTCGCATTGAGTTTATTACCCTTTGCGCTCTCAGGACAGAAGTTTCAAAACATTAATGATGAATTCCCCATGGGGCTATCCGAAGAGATCTTTCAGGACTCTTACGGCTTTCTATGGATTGGCACAAATGATGGCCTTGTGCGCTTTGACGGATACCAGGCCGTACATTACAATCATGATCCGTTGGATAGCTTTTCTATCAACGGCAACAACATGAATGCGATATTGGAAGACACCAAAGGCCTGATCTGGGTGGGATTGAGCGTTGAAGGGGCAAATGTTTTCGATCGCAATACCCAACGATTCCAACAGCTTCATTTTCCTGATCAAAATGGAAATGATATCATAGAAATTTCGGTAAATGACTTTGTGCAGGACGGTGATCTGATGTGGGTCGCCACCAGTCATGGTCTCTATACCCTGGAGATACCCGATTCACATGGGTTGGTCAGGCGATTTACGCATTCTAAATCAGATTCCACATCACTCTCCAGTACATATATCACCGAGGTATTTATTGATAAGGATAATACACTGTGGGTGGGTACATTGGACGGGGTGAATAAATATAATCGTAAAACACACCAGTTTACCAACTACCACACAAACGTTTCATTTCCCAAAAGACAGACACTGGATATTGATCAAGGTCCAGATGGTCAGCTCATAGTCTGCCCGAGATTTGCCGATTTTTCTCTTTATACCTGGGACCCGGAAAGTGGTAATTTTCACGGAAATGAAAACTTCCCGGCATCACTCGGTGAGTTGAGAATCACCTGGGATTTTGATATGAACATGTGGGTAAGTTCAAGAGGGATCGGGGCCTACAGATTCGATGCGAAATCTGATGAAATGCAATTCTTTGACCCAATTCATTCAGACTATCACGGCTATCGAAATTTATATGGCCTGAATAATTTAACCGACTCATATGGTAATGTCTGGTTTATTGGTGGCAATCTTTTGAAGTGGCCGGAATCAAACAAATCAATTCAAAGCATCTCGAGCAATCTAAATATTTCGATAGCCGTATATGCCGACAAAAACAATTTGTGGTTTTCCGCTAAAGAACCATATGTATGGAATAAAAATGCATTGCAACTTGAAAAATTCTGGACCACGGACTATCCTATAAACCTCAGGCAACAGAACACACCCCGATCGGGTATCCCACGTATTTACCATTACGATTCACTAGATGAGGATCACTTGATCATAGCAACGACAAGAAACATACACATCTGGAACAAAAACAGTAAAGAATTTCAGGAATACCCGAGCCGTTTAGGAGGTCCAATTCGTGATTTTGTTATTGACCGTGCGTCAAATGTGCTCTGGGTCAGTCCAAATCAGGGGACTCCAGCCATATTTGATTTAACCACAAGAACATTTGACCGACCAGCTGCACTAAAATCATTACGGAATACGATCTGCGTCGAAATGGGAGCAGGTGGCGATATCTGGTTTGGCTCGGAGAGGTGGGGACTGTACAGGTATAACAAAGTCACAAACGAAATCACAAACTATTTGCGAAACAGCCCCAATCCCGCGTGGAGAGTGTCAAGTACAAAAGTGAACGATCTGCACATGGATCGTGAAGGCAACTTGTGGATTGCGACTTCCAGGGGGCTGAACTTATTAAAGTCCGATTCTGACAGTATTATTATTATTGAAGACCAGGAAGGACTTCCAAATAACCATATCACTTCAATAATAGAAGATTTAAATGAGAACATTTGGATGGGAACGTACGACGGATTGTCCATGTACTCAAAAAATACCGGCACGTTTACACATTTTGACCGGTCTGATGGATTAATAAATGCCAATTTCATCCCCCGGTCATGCTTTCGGGACGAAGAAGGAATTCTTTATTTCGGAGGAGATAACGGAATCGACTTTTTCAACCCTCAGTCAATGGGTATAAATACAATTCCGCCGGATGTATATCTCAGCAAAGTTTCTGTCAATAATTCTCCAGTGAGTACTGGTGTAGCACCGGAGAATATTAAATTTCTGGAATTCGATTACAAACAAAAGATCATTGAAATTGAACTACTCGCACTACATCTCACAGCACCACAGTCGAATACATATGCGTACCGGGTTTCAAACATCAGTAAAGAATGGGTAGATCTGGGAACGAACAGAACGATAACACTCGCAAACCCGAATCCTGGAAAATACAATATAGAGGTAAAGGCAGCAAATTCTGATGGGATTTGGTCCACACCGAAGGAACTGATTCTCATCACAATCAGCCCACCTTTCTGGTTTACTTGGTGGTTTATTTTATTAAGTATTATCCTGTTACTGGTAGTATTACGCGCGCTTTACCAGTATCGCACCGGTCAAATCCGAAAAGAAGAAAGACTTAAAGGTACATTTGAAAAACGCATCGCGCAGCTGGAAATGAAGGCACTTCGTGCGCAGATGAATCCCCATTTTTTATTTAATAGCCTCAATTCCATTAAATCACTGATCTCTGCCGGAGAAAGTGTGAAGGCAACAGAATATGTCACGCGCTTCAGTCAGCTCATCAGGCAGGTCTTGTCAAACTCTGAACAGCCCCTCGTGCGGCTGGAAGAAGACCTTGAGGCTTTGCGACTATATCTCACGATAGAGCGTCTTCGCTTTCAAAATTTTGAATATGAAATAAAGGTGGACGAGGACGTAAACACAGATTTTGCTGAAGTCCCCCCGCTCCTTCTCCAGCCGTATGTTGAAAATGCCATCTGGCACGGCCTGATGCACAAGACGAAGGGCGACCGAAAGGTCACGATTTGCATTAGCCGGGATCATGATTTCCTCGTAATGCAGGTTGCGGACAATGGGATAGGCCGCGAACGGGCACGTCATATCAAAATGCGAGGAGGCTCACGCAAAGGTGGTATGGGTATGCGTGTGACACGTGATCGCATCAAGCTGCTGAGAGACTTTTACGGTCAGGAAGCATCTGTAGAAGTCGAGGATCTGATGACGGCAGAAGATGGTGTAAGTAAGGCCACGGGCACAAGAGTTACGGTGCGTATTCCGGTCCCGGAGTGAGCATGCGCGATTTCATATCATTTCACACCTCGTAGTAAGGTAAACATCGCTATGTGGCACTTCCTATGCAGAGCGAGTACCGTTTGTTGCGCCTAAAAGGCAAATGTTTTAAACTGTGCAGATGTTTTAAACTGTGCAGATGTCAAGCGTTAAATGATACTGACCAACTACTATGTCTGACTACGACACACCAATTGTGCCTTGTCTATGTCTGTGGGATATGCCATCTTGATGAGATATAAAATTTCATTATGAGACAAGCTATCCTTTCTTTCATATTTGCATTGCTATGCGTCGTTGCCATTAGTCAGAACAACGTGGGCATAGGGGTCACAGATCCGGCCAGCAGGTTGCATATAAACAATAATGGTGGCCAGTATACGGCCCTTCAACTCACAAACAACTCGACGGGGACTACTTCGAATGATGGCCTCCAGCTGATACTGAATGGTGTGGGAGATGCACTGATCTTTCAAAAAGAATCCAGAGCGCTTGCGCTTGGTACATCCGGAATCGATCGATTCGTGATTTTGGCGAATGGAGACATTGGGATCAACACGCAAACTATGCTTGGTGCTTCAGATTTCACACTGCGGTCCTATAATCCAACCGGCTGGGGTGGTATGTATATTGAGAGTCCGGATGCTTCCACAGGAAAACCATTTTACGGATATGCTACCAATGGCTCTGGCAAAGCATTTCACTGGTATGATGCTGCGACTTCCAGCTGGCGACTCTATGTTCTCGGTGAAAAATTTAATGTTTACGCTGATGGACGTGTTGGAATAGGCACGACAAATCCCAATAGTTCAGCCATATTGGATTTGAATTCGATCAATCGCGGATTATTACTGCCTCGGATGAGTACGACCCAGCGTGAGGCAATAAACGCACCTGCAGAAGGCCTGCTCGTCTACGACAATACGCTGTCAAAAACATATGTGTATAGCAGTAGTGACTGGGAAACACTTGCCGGTGGTGTCGGACTCTGGACAGAGGACAATAGTCCTGTCGGACTATACTATAACAGCGGAAATGCCGCAGTGGGTGATCAGGCCCAGTTTTTAAATCGATTTTTCGTGAGAAGCGGTACCGGAAATCCCATTAATGGACGGTTTTTAAGTGATTACACCGGTGGATTGACAACATATGGAGTGCTTTCTGAAGTACCAGGTACTGGTACGGGAGTCCGATATGGCATGTATGGCAGAGGCATTGCACCCGCCGGAGACGCTTCACCGGCATATGGTGTATATGGCATTGGAACTGCCAATAGCACTACTTCCAAAATATACGGCGTCTTCGGGCTGGTCAATGGTACGGGCACAGGCAAAATGTATGCAGTATATGGTTTCGCAAACGGCGCTAACAATTATGCGATTTACGGCTTGGCGAATCACGCTGATGCACTAGCTGGTTTCTTTCAAGGTGAGGTTCGCATAGGATCTTCGGAAGCGTCCGTCAGTACGATCAATATCGACCCAAGTGGGCAAAGTTCAGCTGGAACTATTGATATGTACGATGACGACGGGACAAAAACAATAAGCATACGTGCCAATCAGAACACCTCTCAGGGAGGAGAAATAGAAATGACAAATGATGCCGGAAGCATTACTATAGATATAGATGCAGATTGGAGTACACAGGGCGGTGGATATATGGCACTTGAAGATGACAATTCGGCTCGACGTATCATCATGCTTGCAAACGAAGCTGTAGGCCAGGGTGCTTCAATGCAGCTTTTTGATAATGCCGGTGTGCTCACGATCGATCTCGATGCTGATTTTGGTGGTAAAGGCAGGGTGATCACCCAGGAGTTGGAAATTACGGGTGGCTCAGATCTGGCGGAGTATTTTGCGCTATCGGATAATAGCCCTGAAATCCAGCCAGGTCAAATCGTAGTCATAGATTCTCATCATCCTGGAAATGTTTGCATTTCAACGTCTGCATATGACAAAAAGGTAGTTGGCATAGTGAGTGGTGCAAATGGTATTGATGCCGGTATGTTTATGGGTCAGCGGGGAAGTATTGCATTTGGCAGCGTCCCGGTCGCTATTGCCGGTCGGGTATATGTCAAGGTCGATGAATCTAAGTATACAATCAAACCCGGCGATTTTCTCACGAGTTCTGACATCCCTGGAGTGGCAATGCGCATTAAAAACAACAGGAAAGCAAGAGGTGCAATCCTTGGTAAAGCGCTTACCACATCTGACGAGTCAGGCTATGTATTGATCCTTGTAAACCTCCAATAAAAAGCATTCATGGATCAAATCACGTTTAAGTCCGAATATACAATTCTGGCGATCCTGGTGATTGTCATTGCACTGGGGTATGCCTTGTATTCTCCTGATCATACCACATTTTCCGATAATACAATATCACTGATTGACCCACCGCAAAACCCAAAATCCCGTGCCGAGTGGTGGAAACAGATAACAGGGACTGAAGACGATCGCGCAAAAATAGAGCGTGCAAAAATGGCTATTGAAAAGCAGATTCGCAAGATGGATACCCCATTGTACCGCGATGCAGGAGTAAATGGCTGGGATGACTTGGGCCCGAGGAACATCGGAGGTAGAATTCGGGCAATCGCAATTAACCCCGATGACCCAACTGAAATATTTGTTGGAGGTGCTGCAGGAGGGGTATGGCGTAGCACAAATAGTGGATCCAACTGGAATTTATTGACCCCTACTCCCCTTTCTTATCCAGTCACTTCAATTGTTATTGACCCAGAAAACACAGATATCATATATGCCACAACTGGTGAGCTAGCTGGATCAAAAAGAGCGGCGGGAATTGGCATCCTGAAGTCGATGGACGGTGGTAGCTCATGGGAAATATTGAGTGGGCCAACCGGCGCCAATTTTTATTGGCTCTCAAAAATAGTTATGAACCCTCTGAATACTGATATCCTGTATGCAGTAGGTTCTTGGGGAAATGTGAGCGGAGGTAATAACCGAGGGATGATTTATAAGTCGACTGATGCGGGGGCAACATGGCAGATACTTTGGGAAGAAAATATTCCACCGATATCGAGAAATATTTATGATGTTGAAATCAATCCGAATGACACTTCCGAACTCATCATCGGCACACTCAGACAAGGATTGATTTCAGAAGACTCAGGCGTCACTTGGAGCAGTTTTATGGGTGACGCTCCTCTCATCCAAACGGATACAAATGCTGTGAGCCGAAGGTGTGAATTGGCGTATTGTCCTGATAATCCAAACACAATATACATGCTGAGGTATGTCACGCAGGATGCAGATAACGATGGTACGACTGATACATGGCTTTCTGAGTTATGGCAGTCCACCAATGGCGGGGGCAGTTGGAATGTACAGACAATAACGCAGGGTGAAAGCGCAGGTTCCAACATTCTCGCAACACAAGGTGACTATGACAATACCCTCTGGGTCGATCCTGTAAATTGCAACCGGGTGATCCTCGGTGGTATAGATTTATGGAAATGGACGAATGGAAGCCTGACCAGGATTAGCAAATGGCAGGATGACATCGGTGGCAATGAAAACGGTGGCAATAATTCAGCTCATGCTGATCAGCATATTATCGTGGAAGATCCAGGATACAATGGAAGCACCAATAACCGGGTCTACTTCGGAAATGACGGCGGGATCTATAAAACAAATAATATCTGGACGGCGACCAAAAACAGTGGGTGGTCATCTTTGGTGAATGGGCTTAAAATCACACAGTTGTATAGCGTCGATGTATCCAAAGGCGGAGGGATACTTATCGCAGGAGCTCAGGACAACAGTTTTTTTATGGATCATACCGGAAATGGCACTGACCTCAATTGGGGCATCTGGAGTACCGGGGACGGTGGCCATTGTGCCATTAAAAAAAGCGATACAGATATCATGTATGCCAGTACGCAAAACGGATTAATTTATTTCAGTTCTAATAGTGGGGATGACTTTTGCAGAATTGCTTCATTAGATGGTGTCAGCGGAACTTGCAACTCGTCCTGGACAACAACTGACAATCCCATTTTTATTGCTCCACTGGAAATGGATCCGAATAATGACGACCGCATATTTGTAGCCGGAGAACGATTGTTCAGGGGCGACCTAATTTCTGCTCTCGGATTATATATCATGACCTGGTCAACTGTAAAATCAGATGCCGTGACAGGTAGGCAGATTACTACAATTGAAATTGCAAAAGGCGATGGAACCGTGATTTGGGTGGGATACGGCAACGGCACCGTGGCAATGACAACAAACGGGGGATCATCCTGGACAAATGTTGACAACAATGGAATTGGATTAGCAAATAAATACATTACAGATATTGCCATAAATCCCGGCAATCACAATGAGGTCATGGTGACAGTAGCTGGTGGTTATACTCAAAACTCTGTGTACTATACTGATAATGCCGGCACAACATGGGAAAACAGGTCACTTGACTTCGATATGCTCGTACATTCTGTGACCTGGCATCCACAAAGTGGGAATTGGGTCTATATCGGAACTGACCAGGGCATTTTTGCCTCAGAAGATGACGGACAAGAGTGGAGCATTACACCACTCATTTCACAAAATTCAGGCCCTTACGCATCAAGCGAAGGCCCAATATATACACCTGTTCTGGAGCTCGTATGGCAGGGTACCGGTTCGAGCACATATCCCTACTATCTGGTTGCTGCTACACATGGGCGAGGGGCATGGCGCACAAAAGCGCCCATCAGGACGACATACTATGTCGATAAAGATTGTGATCCCTGTGGAACCGGATCATTTTCACGCCCATATTCGACATTCAGAGCTGCTGTAAGCGCTGCCGGATCAGGGAGCAAGATCATCTTTCTTTCAGGAGGAGTATATGATGAAGTACCCAATAGTATTCTGATGAAAAGACGTATCAGAGTACTTATCGATGACGGTGTGACTTCGAGTGTTATTATTAAATAAAACAATCGCCACAATGCGCTTTGTCTCTTCTCATCTGGCATTATGTACAATCCCTTTTTTGATGTGATAGTATGAGTTTAGTAAATCAAATACTTGATTTTAATCACAATCCGACTTCAGGGTACTTGCCGAAATCACAAATAATCCATTTTCGTTGTACAATTTGCATTTGTCAGGGATTCCGGGCAATGCAAAATCATGCTTATTTGCAGACGCCTCCTTCACCCATGTACCATATGGTTCCCAGGCAATGTGCGCCTTAGTTAAATACGCATCTGCAAAATCTGAAGTCCGTACAATAATATATTCCACATGAAATTCATTACAAAACTCAATCACCTCATTGATATCCTCAGAGTAATATGCCTCCACGAAGCTCCGTGCCCTATTACTGATTTCTGACCAATACTTATCAAAAAACGGGAGTGCCATCGCCGTATTAAAAAGAACCCGTCGGCCGGTCACGGTCGGAATGGGATCTGCCAACGCAGGGTGAGATGCTATCAGGCCATCCGAAGGTAAATCAATAAGAGCGCCATATAATGCAGTGTATTCTGATACATCGACAAGTTCCCTTTTGGCAAAATGAGCTGGCAAAATGCTGATTCGCACCATTACAGCACAGACGATAATGGTGCCAGTGATAAGACCAATCCTGATTCCAATTCGCACTCTACGCGTACGCAAAAGTGCTATCCCCCTGGAAATCAACAAAGATTGCACCAGCAGGGCCCAGACAGGCAGGGCAAATTCCAATTGTCTGACGGGGATGTACAATTTTAACATGATAAGATATGCCAGCATGTACATCAGGATTGACGCAATGAACAAGTAATGGATGGTGTCATCAATTCTCAACAGACCCTTGTACAAGGTGATACAGAAAACAACTATAAACAATCCCAGAAATGAGAACTGGTATACATTTCTTAGCAAATCGCTTCCCAGCGCAATATCGATATTTGGTACTCTGGAATAATACGTCCCGCGTGCGAAATTATGTGGAATGGCGGGAAGAAATGTTTGGTCAACAGGATATCTCCCTCCGCGCAAAAACTCAGCATTGTTGCGAATCTCAACGGATGAGACCGGTGAGCCGATATCAGCTTCCTTTGCAGACCTACTTTGATGCATAAATAGTGCTAGACAACCGAGGCAGGCTATCGTCATAGGAAGTAGTGATTTCTTCAACCCCGTCCAGGATACTTTTTTTATT
>QMOR01000055.1 GCA_003648285.1 Bacteroidota bacterium | reverse complement strand
TTGTAGCGCAGGTGTGTCTCGTCCATCCAGATATCTGCATCAGCTTCACCGGCTTCTTTGAGAAAGGCATTGCCATAGTCCCAGAAATACATCCCATTTGCCGTCATCTCATTGATCGCATCGACGTGCCTGCGCAATGTGCTTTTTACTGCTGCGGTAAATGCAGCCTTATCATTGTCCAGGAGTTCCTGCGCTTCTTCAAATGTATAGTTGACAGGGCAGTAGCCCATGTCATCAATATTGTGCAAAGAGGTCTGGTCAGAGCCGAGTTCTACCTTGACATTTTCTTCCACAAGGCCCTCCCACAACGTCACAATATTGCCAAGAAATACAAGCGTAATCGCCTCCCCAAGTGCTTTCTTCGCCTTTGCGACTTCGATAAAATCACGCACATTTGAGTAGACGTTTTCAGCCTGGATATACCCGTCACCGATACGCTGCTGGATGGCATCTTTGTCGACCTCCGCGATCAGGCAAGTGGCACCTGTGATCACTGCCGCAAGGGATTGTGCACCAGACATTCCGCCAAGGCCCGAAGTGACAAAGAGATTGCCTCTCAGATTATCGTGACCCAGATTGTGCAGCCTCCCGGCATTGAGCAGGGTGATCGTAGTACCATGCACGATGCCCTGCGGCCCGATATACATAAACGAACCCGCGGTCATCTGGCCGTACTGTGTGACACCGAGCGCATTGTATTTATTCCAATCGTCTTTGCTCGAATAGTTTGGAATCATCATCCCGTTGGTCACTACCACACGCGGTGCTTCCGGATTGCTGGGGAACAGTCCGAGAGGATGCCCCGAATAGAGAACAAGGGTCTGGTAATCGGTCATACCAGCGAGATATTGCATCGTGAGCAGATACTGAGCCCAGTTTTGAAACACAGCTCCGTTGCCCCCGTAAGTGATCAATTCATGTGGGTACTTTGCCACCTTGGCGTCCAGGTTGTTCTGAACCATCAACATGATAGCTGCAGCCTGATGTGACTTGCACGGATATGTGCTTATCGGCCGTGCATACATGAGATAATCAGGTCTGAACCGGTGCATATATATCCTGCCATAATCGTCGAGCTCTTTGGCAAACTCAGGTGCTAATGTATCGTGGGTCTCCGCTGGGAAGTACCTGAGCGCGTTGCGCAGAGCCAGTCGCCTGTCCGCAATACTCAGTGACTTGATATTTCTCTTGGGTGCATGACTCACTTTGAGGTCATATTCCTGTACTTCAGGCAGAGTCTTGGGAATCCCCTCAAGTATCGCGGTGTGAAAATCTACGTTGGTAGGCATGGTATTGTCAAAATAGATGGACTGCAAATTTACTAAAGCACAGGTCTAATATCTGTGCTTAATGAGTTTAGAATCAATTACATCAGCTAAATTGCCGGTGCAAATTTCTTCTCATGGAGCAAAGTGAAGCCCCAAGGGTCCTGATCACAGGAGCCAGTGGATTTATCGGTAGTCATCTTGTCGCTGCGGCACTTAAACGCGGCTGGGAGGTGTATGCCGGTGTCAGAGCAACAAGTAGCCGCAAGGATCTGACAGATCAAAGAATAAAGTTCTTTCCTGTAGATTTTGATAAACCGGGTGCATTAAAGAGCGACCTGGAGAAGTTTGCCAAATCAACCGGAGGATTTCACTACGTCATTCACAACGCCGGTATCACCAAACCAAGAGATGCTGACGAGTTTTACAGAGGCAATGCACTGTTTACCAGAAATTTTGCGGTGGCACTTCTGGAAACTCAGCCTGGTTTGCGCAAGTTTGTATATATGAGCAGCATTGCCGCCCTGGGACCAGGTGACCCTGAAACATTTGCCCCTATCACCGAATCAAAACCGCCGGAGCCCATCACGCCATATGGCAGAAGTAAGCTCAAGGCTGAAGCAATGTTGGCTGAAATTCCCGGATTGCCTCATATTTCGATTCGTCCGTCCGGTGTGTATGGTCCGGGTGATGAAAAAATCATAGGGCGCCTTGTGCCCATTTTTAATCGTGGCATTGAAGTCCGTATCGGCCCAAGCGATCAGCGATTGAGTTTTGTGCATGTCATGGATCTGGCGACAGTGACGCTTGACGCCTGCCTGGTAGACCAATTGGCAGGAGCATTCAATATTTCGGACGGAGGAGATTATTCCCTGGTCGAATTCTATAAGTTTATCAAAGAAGATCTGGAGGTCAGTACGTTGGCAGTTCGGATACCAACAGGAATTCTCGTGGGCTATGGATATGTCTTATTCAAAGTCTTGTCGGCGATGGGCAAACAGGTTCTATTGTCGCACTACAAGATGCGTGAGGTCACGGCAAAGAATTGGGTGATCGACATCAGCCATGCCCGGCAGCAATTAAATTACCGACCTGTATATGATTTAAAATCAGGAGTGGCTCAAACCTTGAAATCCCGAGAGTGACCAACACTGCTGGCGCCTTGTTCAAAATAGATTGTTGATATAGAGGGGTGACCTTTGGAATTCCAGGCTTTCTCCCGGAAGAAATAGTGGTAAGCGCTTGCAGAAAACAATTTCGGGAAACACGGGCTAAAATGAAAACTCCGAAAGCCATCATGTGACTTCCGGAGTTTTAATATTTAATTTGAGACTTCAGTTTTCGCTTTTGGCTAAGGACTGAAGCATTCCCAAATATTATTTGACACTTGCAGCCTTCGAAAATGAAGACGATTTTTTTGTGTCTTTAGGTTTGATATCTTTTGTCAGGTCAGCCATGATTGGTGTCGCAACAAATATCGAGGAATATGTACCCACGACAATACCGACAACAAGTGCGAAGGCAAATCCACGAATACTGCTACCACCAAATACAAATAGTATCGCTACAACAAACAATGTGGTGAGCGATGTGATGATCGTTCGACTTACTGTACTGTTGATCGCCAGATTGATGACTTCAGTCTTCGTTTTGCCAGAGTAGACACCCGTAAATTCCCTGATACGGTCAAATACAACCACCGTATCGTTGATCGAATAACCGATGACAGTGAGTAATGCGGCAATAAATGCCTGGTTGATTTCAAGCGAGAAAGGCAGTACGCCCTGAGCGAGCGAGAATATACCAAGTACAATCAGGGTGTCATGGAACAAGGCCGCAACGGCACCCATACTGTATTGCCATTTATTAAACCGAATAAAGATGTAGAGGAAAATAAGCAAGAGTGCAAAAAACGTTGCTTCAAATGAACTCCGCTTGATATCATCTGCAATTGTTGGTCCTACCTTACTGGAACTGGCGACATGCGTCCCTTGTCCATCAGGCATCCGGAACTGCTCTGCATCTATGTTCGGGACGATACTGCTCACACCTGCATAGAGCTTGTCCATGACGCGGTCTGGTGCATCATCTTCCACATCATTGATCAGATATGAGGTTGTGACGTTATACGTATTTTCTGTGTTGACAGCCTTTACGACCGGTTGTGCTTCGAAAGCATCTGTCAGTGCAGCTCGGAGATCATCGGGATTAATTGATTCGGTAAACTCAATATTATAGGAATACCCACCTTTAAAATCGACACCTAATTCGAATCCTCTGGTAAAAAACGAACCAATACTGATGAGAATGATGACGCTCGATATGATATAAGCAATACGTCTTTTTCCAAGCCAGTCAATATGCATTTTTGAAAACGCACGTTTCGTTGGTGCGGTCCAGAAACTGAGTGTACGACCTTCTTTACTTGTCCATGCCTCAATCATCAAACGGCCCAAAAGCACTGCCGTAAACAAGGATGAAACCACACCGATGATCAAGACCACCGCAAATCCTTTTATCGGCCCCATACCGAAATAGGCGAGGACGATGGCTACGAGAATAGTCGTGACGTTGGCATCGATGATTGCAGAGTACGAGTGCTGAAACCCGTCTGCGATTGCAAGTCGCATAGACTTGCCGGCAAGCAATTCTTCTCGAATTCGTTCATAGATGATGACGTTGGCATCCACCGCCATACCAATTGTCAGGATGATACCCGCAATTCCAGGCATCGTCAAAACCGTTCCAAAAGATGCCAGTCCACCAAAAATGAAGAACAAATTGGCAAACAATGCGATGATGGATACGATACCAGAAGTACCGTAGTAGAAGATCATAAAAACGAGTACCAGGGCAAATCCAACCAGAAGCGACATCATACTCTTGTTGATATTCTTTGCACCGAGTGATGGACCGACAAGCGATTCCTGAATAATTTGTGTTTTGGCAGGGAGCTTACCAACCTCGAGAATATTTGCAAGGTCTTTACCTTCCTGAACAGTAAATCCACCATCTATTGAAGAGCGACCACCGGTAATCGGTCCCCTTACGCCAGGGGCTGAATAGACCTCGTCGTCTAAAACTATCGCAATTTCACGGTTTTGATCCTGTGCTGCCTTGGTCGTCATATCCGCCCAAATCTTGGCACCTGTGTTGTTCATCACCAAGGTGACTTCCACTTCGCCAGTCGTCGGATCAGGATTTGAAGATGCAGAAACCACGAGGTCTCCTTCCAGAGGGGCAGTGTCTTTTCCACGATCTTTTTTGATCGCAAACAGCCTGTAGAGCTTTGTCGGCTTGTTAGAATTTCGGTCTACAGTAGGCTTTGCGGACCATCTAAATGCCATGTCGCGTGGAAAGAGGTTCTTGATTTCATCGCGTGCCAGGTAGTTGTCAACCGCTTGCATCTTATTCTTTTCGACGACGCCCATTACGGCGAGGCCAAATGCAGTTCCACCCTGTGCTGTACCTGCATTCAGGCTGAGCAGATTGAGGAGGGGCCCACGATTAGCCAAAGGGTCTGCCTGGATAGGTACTTCGAGAGTCTGTGTGTCGACCCCGACGACATTTCCTGTCGAATCCAACAGATCAGCGTACGTCGTATCAATTCTTACAGTTGGCTCTGGAGTTGTTGTCGTATCACCTGAAGCCTCTCTCTTGAGCTTGGCATCGGCATCGATAAATGCTTGCAAGACACCTGGATCGGAAACGCGATACACATTCCAGAATTCGAGTTTAGCCGTCGCCTGTAGAAAATTTCTCGCGCGCTGCGGATTGTCCACACCTGGAAGTTCGACAACGATCAAATCGCGTCCTGCATCCAAAGAGACATTTGGCTGAGTCACCCCAAACTTGTCGATTCTATCCTTCAGGCGTTTAAATGTCAGATCCACAGTTTGATTAGCCTGGGTGCGAAGGATACGCAACACTTCAGAATCTGATGTTTCGAATGTCAGTTTGTTTTCTTCTACAAGACCTCTGTTTCTTGAGAAGATGGCAGCCAGTTTCTTGCCGTTGGCAATTTTTGCCCACTCATCACCAAACAATGTGACATAATCCGACTGGGCATTTCTCAATTCCTTTTCGGCATTGTCAAGCGCCTGATGGAACAGTGGATCCCTGCTGTGGTTGGACAACTGGATCATCAATTCTTTCAGGTCTACCTGCAGAACCGTACTCATACCACCTTTGAGGTCCAATCCGAGAGCGAGTTGCATCCCCTTGAGTTCTTCGTAAGTGTAGTCTTTCAAAAGAGGTATACTCAGGATGACCTCACTTGACATCGAATCGAGATAAGCAGTCTCGGCTGCTTTTCTCACTGCATACTTACTCTTTTCTTCTGCGGTTGCTGCCCTTGTCTCAGCATAAGCCGCTGCCTTCTTTTCTACTCTGGTTGTCGGAATCATGTACATGAACTGTACAGCCGTGACTATTGTCAGTAATACCAGAAAGAACTTTACTATACCTTTTCCTTGCATATGATAGGGACGTGATTTATCAGTTTTTCAAAAACTGCGCAAATATACGTATTTACTTTACGGATTGTTCTAATATTTAAGTCGTCCAGTTCGCGCGCATCCCATGTACCTTTGATCAGTTCCTGGAATGTGACTTCGGTATCCCACTGAGACCTACAAAATATCTTAATTTATTGTCAGAACTCACTTTTTTTGGCCGAAGCACACCCAAAACCGATGCACACTTCCAAATTCCAAATTCCAAATTCAAAATTCAAAAAACTGAAATTTGAAATCAAAAATCGAAATCTAAAATCTGGATTCTGAAATCTGGACTCTATAATCACGCACTACTCATTCCTCCTCGGCATTCGCATCATCTTCCGGATACCAGGTAAATGTCTTGAGCATCGGAAGACCAATCCACTTTTTCTCTTCACGGCTGATGCTCCAAAACTTGAGAAATCCACCGGATGCACGTGCCACATGTTTGGCAAACGAGCACATCTCGTCATAGATCGCGGCAGCTACTTTCTTTTCCAGCTTGCTAAGGATATCATTGATTGGACCCATCCTTCGGGTGATTTCCATTTGCCTGTCGATCACATTATCAGGTAGATCAGCTAACAACACATCCAGGCGGTCTCCAAAATCCTGACCGATTTCTGTATAATAGCCCCGATATTCCTCAGGAAGCGAGTATGACCTGATATTCGTGACTTTCTCCGCCCATGAGCGCTCTTCAGAATCGATATTCCCGTCAGCACCAGCGATCAATATTGTGATAAGAGGGATGGCATCTTTGAGAAGATCATATTCCTCAGGAAGTAATATTTTAAATATGGTATGCATAACTATGTTTTAAACGCCGCAATATTAGGAAATTGTTCCGCAAATTTGATGTTTGACTGGTCAGTTCTTATGATATTTGCAAAGTTCATATATTAATTTTGGACATTCTATATTTGCCCGCAATATTCAGAACGTAAAGTTGAGCAAAACAAGCACAAAACAGAAGAAAACGAGTGGTAAAGTTACACCGCTCATGCAGCAGTACTTTCAGATAAAATCGAAGTACCCTGATGCTATACTGCTCTTTAGAGTAGGGGACTTTTATGAGACCTTTGCCGAAGATGCTGTAAAAACTTCGTCAATCCTCGGGATCGTCCTCACAAGTCGCAACAATGGGGGGAGCGATATCGAACTAGCCGGCTTTCCCTACCACTCCCTGGATCTCTACTTGCCGAGAATCGTAAAAGCCGGATACCGGGTTGCGATTTGTGAACAACTGGAAAAGCCTTCAAAGGAAAAGAAAATCGTCAGGCGTGGTGTGACGGAGATGGTAACCCCCGGACTGGCCATCGATGATAAACTCCTCGACCATCGTAAAAATAACTTCCTCGCCGCCCTCCACTTTACATCAAGAGGAATTTTTGGATTGGCATTTTTAGATGTTTCTACAGGTGAATTTCTCGTAAGTGAAGGAGACCAGGAGGCCATGGAAAAGCTGATGCAGAGTTTTCAGCCCTCAGAAGTAATTTTCTCCAATAGTCATAAGACCGCTTTTGAACGCATCTTCGGCAGTGAGTTTTTTACGTTCAATATGCCCGAGTGGGTCTTTACACTTGACTACTGTCGGGAAAAACTGGTGGAGCACTTCCAGGTAAAATCACTCAAGGGATTTAGTATTGAGGAGCTCGAGGCCGGTCAGATAGCTGCCGGGGCATGTCTCCAGTATCTGAGCGACACACAGCATGACAAGCTCAAGCACATCAGGACGATTGGCCGGATCCATCCCGATCAATATCTGTGGATGGATCGCTTCACGATTCGAAATCTGGAGCTCGCACAGGCGGCATTTTCTACAGGCAAAGCGCTGATCGATGTGATCGATACTACGATATCTCCAATGGGTTCGCGCCTGATGCGCAAATGGATGCTTCTCCCTTTAAAATCTCTCGCTCCTGTGCAGGCAAGGCACGAGATGGTTGCGCTCTTCATTGATAAGGAAGACTTGCGTCTCGATCTGAAATCTGAAATTAAACTGATTGGCGATCTCGAAAGGCTCGTTTCGAAAGTCTCAATGTCCAAGGTGAATCCAAGGGAGATGAGGCAATTGCTCAGAGCTCTTGAATCCATAGAGCCTGTCCGGACTGATCTGTTGAAGTGTGGTCTCGATGCACTCGCGGATCTTGCCGAAACACTCAATCCCTGTGTATCACTCGTGGATAAAATCAGAAGCGCTATCGTCGACGATCCCCCTGTGAATCTGCACAAAGGCCATGTCATCAAGGACGGATACAATGGTCCTTTGGATGAGTTGCGTTTTACGATGCGCAATAGTAAAGAGCTGCTTGTTCAGATACAAACTGTTGAAGCTGAGCAGACTGGGATACATAACTTAAAGATTGGCTTTAATAACGTATTTGGTTATTACCTGGAGGTCACAAACAAGTATAAAGACAGCGGCCTCGTCCCGGAGCACTGGGTGCGCAAACAGACACTGACCAATGCTGAACGCTACGTAACTGACGAACTCAAAAAACTCGAGCAAAAAATTCTGGGCGCCGAAGAGCGCATACTGGCCATTGAGGAGCGTCTTTATACAGCACTGATCGAAATGGCACAGACATTTATCGCCCCCATGCAGCACAATGCGCATGTGATCGCCCAGATAGATTGTATTATTTCATTTGCAAATAGCGCATTAAAGCTCAACTACGTCAGACCTGAGATGCACGATGGAGCAAGCATCGACATCAAGTCGGGCAGACATCCGGTGATCGAGAGACAATTGCCACTCGGCGAGGCATATGTGCCCAATGATGTACTTCTGGATTCGGATGCGCATCAGGTATTGATGATTACCGGACCAAATATGTCCGGAAAGTCTGCTGTTTTAAGACAAACCGCACTCATCTGTATCCTGGCACAAATGGGGTCGTATGTCCCCGCAAAAAAAGCGACACTCGGTCTGCTCGAAAAGCTCTTTACACGCGTTGGAGCATCAGATAATATTTCTTCCGGGGAATCGACATTTATGGTAGAAATGAATGAGACGGCCAGTATTATGAATAATGTCTCTTCTCGTAGCCTTGTCTTGCTCGACGAGATCGGGCGTGGGACAAGTACCTATGACGGGATTTCAATCGCGTGGTCGGTAGCTGAGTATCTGCACGATAATCCGCATGGCCGTCCGATGACATTATTTGCTACACATTACCATGAGCTAAATGCCCTGGCCAGTACGCATGAGCGTATTCACAATTTTCACATCTCCATCAAAGAAGTTGGAAACAAGGTCCTTTTTCTCAGAAAAATGGTAAAAGGTGGAACTGAGCACTCTTTCGGAATCCATGTCGCAAAGATGGCCGGTATGCCCCGAAGCATTGTGTCTCGGGCAAATGAGATCTTGTCAAAAATGGAGTCCAAAGCCATCGACGGAGGAGAGACCGCTTCGAGAAGTAATTTCGTACCGCCAGACAAGTCCGACCAGATGCAACTCAGCATTTTTGAACATGTCGACCCGACCGCAGGAAAAATCAAGGAGCTACTGCTCGATGTGGAGGTAAATCAAATGACACCGGTCGAATGCATGATGAAACTTCTGGAAATGAAGAAGGTGCTTGATGAAGAATAGAGGAATGTCGTACACCTGCCCAGGACTTGAAATTTAGGGGGCAAATCCACTTTTTCTTCTGTCCAATCATGATTTGCTAGAATCTAAAAATTATATTGAGGTATAAATCCCGACCGTAAACAGAGATGATGGTTGGGCAAGTACGTATTCAGTATGGCCAACATTACAAAAACCACGGATTTCGCAAAGTTCAAGTTTAAGGAGCTCAAGGTGTATAGCTCTACAGAGTGGCTTGCGGATAACAAGAAAAAGTACCGCCAGGTGTATGACCGGCATGAAACCACCTTTGTGTACGCCGAACTGTCTTTTTACAATAAAATGTTTGACCGCGAGGTATGGGAAGTCAATATCACAATGAAGTGCTTCTCACTGCGTCGGAATAAAGAATTGTGCAGCCTTGAGTTTCGCCGCTCGGTGAGTAAGGGCGATAATGTCGTCTTCGTACGTGAGGGATGGGGGAATAAGAAAGAGGGGGCATTCTGGAAGAAGGGAACATACTACTGGGAGGCATCTATCAATGGTGAGAAGGTCGGTACCAAATACTTTTATATTGAAAAAGGAGAAAACGAAAAAGAAGGTTATCGCAGATACGTTGAGCTTCAAAAGTTCCGGCTCTATGAAGGGCAGTATGACGATGTGGGAGAAGATGACCGCACATACTACAAGGCCTTCAGCTCTGAAGAGACATGTTATATCTATGCCGATATCGTCTTCCGAAATATCAATGTGACACAGAAATGGCAGTTTGAGCTGATTACGAAGTTTTACAATGAAGCGCGGGAACTCAAGGGGCAAGTGGTAAGGTTGCAATCTGTGAAGAAAGGCGAGGATGTCATTAATATTACCGCGGGCTGGGGCTCCAATGTAAAGGGAAGCTGGAGGGCAGGCACCTATTCGGCAGATTTGATTTTTATGGATCGCCTGGTTGCCACTATTGATTTTGCAGTCAGTGATGAATACGATGAGGGAGCTCTGCCTGTACGCCTTCCCAATGAGCAAGCACCGGTCTGGTTGCACGAGGACGAGTTGATACATCAGAGTTTTGAGGAAGTGATGGCTGAATTAGATGCACTGGTGGGGCTGACCGAAATCAAAACCCAGGTAAGGGAACATGCGCAGTACATCAAGTTTTTGCAGCTGCGAAAGGACCGCGGGTTTGAGGAGAAGGAGGAGATAAATACACATTCAGTCTTTATTGGCAATCCCGGAACAGGCAAGACTACTGTGGCCAAAATGATGGGTAAGCTGTATAAGAAAATGGGGCTGCTCTCAAAAGGGCATGTACACGACGTGGATCGCGTGGATCTGGTAGGAGAATATATCGGACAGACCGCACCAAAAGTCAAAGAGGCGCTCGAAAAGGCACGGGGTGGCGTCTTGTTTATCGATGAAGCATATAGCCTTGCGCGGTCAAACGATGACAGCAAAGATTTTGGACGGGAGGTCATTGAAATTCTTGTCAAGGAAATGTCAAACGGGCCCGGTGACCTGGCAGTAATTGTGGCAGGATACCCCCGGGAGATGAAGTACTTCCTGGATAGCAACCCTGGGCTGAAGTCCCGCTTCAAATTGTACTACGAGTTTGAGGATTACCTCCCTCAGGAGCTATCAAAGATCGCTGAATATGCCGCTAAGGGGAAGGAAATCTTGTTTACATCTGAGGCGACAGTAAGGGTGGATGAGATCATCACAGAGGCATTTCGAAACAGGGATAAATCATTTGGCAATGCGCGATTTGTACATGATCTGGTCGAAAAGGCAAAAATGCAACTGGCATTGCGTGTGATGACAGACGGCGAGCAAACATCCATGTCGCGCGAGCAATTGTCTGTGATCACCAGGGAAGATGTGGACCTGATCAATTTGCATGACATCCGTGATCTGCCAAAGATACCGGTAGACGATCAGCTGCTCAAAATGGCCCTCAAAGAACTCGATGCACTCATCGGAATGCACAAGACCAAAAAGGAAATCAGAGAACTGGTGTCATTGGTCCGGTACTATCAAAAGACAGGCAGAAGTGTCCTCAATAAATTCTATTTCCATACCGTATTTGTGGGCAATCCCGGTACGGGAAAAACTACTGTTGCCAGGATAATGGCCAAGATATACAAGGCACTTGGGATCCTGGAACGCGGCCATATGGTGGAAACAGACAGGCAGGGACTGGTCGCCGGATATGTGGGCCAGACTGCAACAAAGACCTCCGAAAAAATCGACGAGGCAATGGGTGGTGTCCTGTTTATCGACGAAGCATATGCATTGACTTCACGCGGTAGTCAAGGGGCAGATTTTGGGAATGAGGTGATTCAGACCATCCTCAAACGCATGGAAGATGAGCGCGGAAAATTCTTCGTTTTTGCAGCCGGCTATCCGGACAACATGGAGATATTCCTGAAAGCCAATCCCGGGCTCAATTCACGCTTCGACAAGATATTGAGCTTTGAAGACTATTCCCCCCAGGAATTGCTTGAGATTTCGATTAAGATGTTTGAGGACGAGGGATTGAATGTGACGTCCAAAGCAGAATCGCACCTCGCGAGTTATTTCAAGTATATACATACATTCCGGGATAAATATTTTGGCAATGCAAGGACGGTGAGGACGATCGTGAGCGACGCCATTAAGTATCAGAATCTGAGACTTGCTTCGCAATATGAACAAAGTGGTAACCGGGGAAATTCTGTACAAATCACGTTTGATGATGTGAAGTCTTTTACGCTG
>QMOR01000054.1 GCA_003648285.1 Bacteroidota bacterium | reverse complement strand
GTCTAAGCGCGTAAAAAGAAATCCAGGTGAGATGTCAAATGATCGAAGAGCTTCTTTAATAAAATGGTATGGTGAAGAGGCTGCCGATGACGTCATGTACACAGAAGCATTTGAGATTGCGGAGTATGGACTCCAACCTTCGGATGAAGACCTGCTGAAGTTCTTTCCTATGTTAAAGACGATCAGGCCGTAGTCTTATGAAGCGCAGTTATTTTATTGTCGGCCTGATCATGCTGACCTTTTTTGTCATTTCTTTTTTGACAAATATCATTGGTCCGCTGGTTCCGGATATCATCGAGAGCTTTGACCTGAGTCTCACTCTCGTGGCGCTCTTGCCTTTTGCATTCTTTATTGCCTATGGCGTGATGTCAATTCCAGCGGGAATGCTCACCGAGAGGATCGGAGAAAAGCGTGTGATGGTATTAGCTTTTCTGATTTCATTTATAGGAGCACTCCTCTTTGCATGGTTCCCGTCTTACAGCATGTACGTAGTGTCACTGTTCTTTATTGGAACGGGCATGGCGATGCTTCAGGTAGCCATAAATCCGCTGTTGCGTGTGGCTGGAGGTGAACAGCACTTCGCATTTAACTCCGTAATGGGTCAGTTATTTTTCGGACTGGCGTCCTTTTTAAGCCCGCTGGTCTATTCATACCTGGTATTAAATATGGCACTGGATAATGGGTCAGGAGGCTTTATCATCAATCTGTTGTCAGGCCTGGTGCCTGCGGAGCTCCCATGGATTTCATTGTATTGGGTATTCGCGATCTTATCTCTCATCATGGTGGTCGTCATTGGATTGGTTAAATTTCCGACGGTCGAATTGCAGGAAGATGAAAAAACCGGAGCCATAGAGACACATCTACAGCTACTGAAGCAGCCAATGGTACTTTTGTATTTCTTCGCCATTTTTGCCTATGTAGGTACTGAGCAAGGAGTTGCAAACTGGATCTCACAATTTCTGCAGACATATCATGACGTAGACCCACAGACGACTGGAGCAAGCACGATTTCATGGTTTTGGGGACTCATGACCGCGGGTGCCGCTTTGGGTTTAGTTCTTCTGAAGTACGTAGACAGCAGAAAAGTATTGATTGGATTCACAACAGCAACAATGATTACCCTTTTGGTGAGTTTGCTCGGATCGCGATCAGTTGCGTTAATCGGCTTTCCCATGGTCGGATTCTTCATATCCGTCATGTGGTCAATCATTATCTCCCTGGCGCTTAATTCTGTGGCAACACACCATGGTTCACTTTCGGGGATATTGGTCACCGGGATAGCCGGAGGTGCCGTTGTACCCTTGATCGTCGGATGGTTGGGAGATGCCTTTGGATTACAAGCCGGAATGTTCTTTCTATTCCTTACTCTTGCATACATTCTGAGTATAGGATTCTGGTCAAAACCATTGATCAACAATGAGATCATCGGCAAGAAGAAAAATCCTGTACAAACAACAGTGTGATGTCTGTTCATGAGGAGTAACGGTGATATAGAAGTAATCGGTGTCGATGTCGGTGGAACAAAAATTCTCGCAGGGAGAGTGTATGGCGGAAGAATGACTGCCAACCATAAAACGCTGGTACCCGGAGGTGGTTCAGAAAATGATGTAGTGCGCGCTCTGTTTGAGGCGATTGACAAGGTCTTTGACAAGGATATCTCGGGTATAGGAGTGGGTGTCCCAAGCGTTGTGGATATAAAGACCGGGATTGTATACGATGTCCAGAATATTCCGTCCTGGAAAAAAGTGTATTTGAAAGATATTCTCGAACATAGGTATGGAATTCCTGTTTATATAAACAATGACGCTAATTGTTTTGCGGCAGGCGAGAAGTATTTTGGAGAAGGGCAGAATCACGAGAATTTCGCCGCTGTGATTATTGGGACCGGAATGGCAGCAGGGATGATTATTCATAATAAACTTTATAACGGCTCCAACTGTGGAGCGGGTGAGTTTGGTACAATGCCATATCTGGAACATAATTTTGAATACTACTGCAGTGGGCAGTTTTTTAAGAATGTGCATCAGATGGATGGCGCAACTGTCTTTAGGCAGGCCGCCGACGGAAATCCAGATGCGATTGCCCTGTTTGAAGAACTTGGCGGACACTTGGGGAATGCGATAAATGCCATTTTGTATGCGATCGATCCGGAGGTCATCATCCTGGGTGGATCAGTTTCAAAAGCATATACCTTTTTTAAGACAAGCATGTGGGAAAGCATCCGGAAGCTGGCATATTCAACTGTGGTAAACAATCTGACGATCAAACTGTCTTCCAATCCCGATATTGCAGTTTTGGGTGCAGCTGGGCTGTTTTTTGATGCAATAGGTGAGATAAAATAGTTGCCCGTTCAATGGAAGAGTGCGATAAATGCAATAGAGTAGTGAATAAGAAAGAGATACTAAAGTGGTCTAAAATTTAATAATTATTCAGGGGATTTCTGATTCGAAGGGATGCCCCTGGCAAAGAGAATTTCAATAATCGAATGAATATCTATACAGCGTTTTTAAAAAGGACTTTGATTATCGGCTCAATGCTGCTGATCAGTGTCAATATGTACTCGGCAGAGACGATTAGGATCAAGGTGGAAAATTCAACAGTTGGAGCTCCAATCACGATGGGCATCCCGTTCCCACAAGGTGTATTGGAATCACCTGATCACGTGAGGCTTTTGGATATAAACGGGAATGAAATCCCGTCTCAGACCACACTTGTCACTACCTGGGAGCCGCTTGATTTTAGCGTGAAATGGATGTGGGTGTTTTTCTTCTCGACAGGAGATGACGAGTATATTCTCGAATACGGTCCCGAAGTCCGTAAAGCACCAATAGAGGGGGACCGGATCAAAGTAAAGAATGCGCAACGCACCGGTCAGAGTAGTTTAGTCGAAACCGGTCCAATGCGTTTTACAATAGGAAAGCGTGGAGGTGGTTTTATTGATCATGTCCTCCTCGATATTGATAATGATGGCTTTGATGGGAACGATACGATAGCGGTTGTGGATGGTGCCAGGGGATCTTTCCTGGATATCCTCGATGACCTGGGCATTGATTCTTCAAAAGCAATCATACACCGGACAGTTAGAGAACGAGGTTCCGGTCCAC
Source organism: Bacteroidota bacterium (assembly GCA_003648285.1). Lineage (GTDB taxonomy): Bacteria > Bacteroidota > Bacteroidia > Chitinophagales > Saprospiraceae > B8-G4. The sequence goes on along the minus strand of QMOR01000054.1, from coordinate 9,110 downwards.
TGCATACAATCGTGCGACTGGAAGGGACATATACATACGGGAGGGAGGACAACAGAGATTCTCCATTTACAATAAGGATACACCTCTATGCTGGCAAATCCTATATCAGAGTCTACCACACATTGACATATACGGGTGTACCCGATAAGCATATTCCACTGACTGGGCAACATGCTAATGTCGCTCGGGAGGATTACGATGAAATCATAGATGATTCAGAAACCACTGACGAAGGATGGATGGAACCCAATGACAGAATTGCTGGTACCGGATTGTCCCTCACTTATAATTTAAATGGAGATTTGGTCTATAGGTCAGGATATAAAGAAGGACCATGGTCTGAGCAGGGTGAGAGTAAAATTTATAATGCACAAGTGGGATCAAACAAAATGGCGTCTTGTTTTCAAACAGGACCCAAACCAGATCGCATACCTCCTGTGCCCAATTCTACAATGGAAGAAAGAATATCGGGATTTGCGGCAGATATCAGTATAGATGGAAGTCCAGAGGTGGAAGTGGACAGGGCAGAGGGCTGGGCTGATATTTCTGATAATCGATGGGGCATTGGAGTTGGCATCAGAAATTTCCTCGAAGAATACCCGAAGGAAATTGCTTTTGATATTGAAAACAACAGAGCGGTCACCTATCTGTGGTCACCGAAAGCAGGACCTATGAGCTTTGCACGATCTTCGCTTCGCCGTGATCAGGGGATGATCGCAAATATGGCCGAAGGTGTGACCAAAACAAGCGAGGTTGTTATTTATTTTCATAAGAATAATGTGACAGATGAAGAGATGAAACGCACGATGGATTATTTCCTCAATCCACCTGTACCACATGCTTCCCCTGAGACGTATTCCGAATCGAAAGTGTATGGCCAATTCTCACCACGGCAAGAAAACAACCTTGAATTTGAACGTGCCCTGGATTATAAATTTGAATGGGAATTATTTAATCAGCATTGGGAGCCCTGGTATGGCATGTTTGATTATGGTGACCATATGAATATGTTTTTCAGAGAGAACTGGTACCGTTGGGAAAATAATGAACCCGCTATCGACTATATGCTTTGGTTGCAATTTATGCGCACCGGTGAGACAAAATATTATTACGCAGCTGAGGCAATGAGCAGACATACAATGGATGTGGATAATGTGCATTGGCCGGCGGATCCTGTGTATTATGGAGATACAAACGATGCGATAGACTTCTGGGAACACGATAGAGCTGAGTCCGTGGCAACGCCATATCTGGGTGTGGGTCGCCGGCATGCAAACCAGCATTGGGCGGCTATTTTGAGTGCACATGTCTGGCTGCAAGGATGGTTGACGTCTTACTACCTGACGGGCTATCACAGAGGATTGGATATAGCAAAGCTGACTGCAGATTCATATACCAGGAGAATCTGGGGTGAGCATGACCTGAGAGGAAGACGGCTTTACTTGTCAGTTTGGAATATGGTTGAAGTCTGGGATGCAACGAAGGACCCAAAGTATTTGGCTGATTTGGAAGAGCGTGTCAATATCATGTTGGAATTGCAAAATGGATCCAGTCAATACGACAACCTCGTCATCGATCGGTACGGCTATTCACAAGTGTATGCCTCTCATGGCTTATATAAGTACTACCAGCTCACACAGGATGAAAGGATAAAACAATCACTCATTCGCCATGCGAGAGCTGTCAGAGATAATCCACCATACAATCACGAATACGAATCACTCCTGGCGACAATTCACAGTTTAATATTAGGCTATGAATTTACCGGAGAGAAAGAGTTTTTGGATGAAGCCCGCAAAAGAGCAGAATTCCTGAAGACTGATGAATTAAATAAAACTTTTGAGCAGTTAGGTGATCAGAAAACGATATTGGAGGCATTACAGGATGTTTCGCATTTGCCTGAGAAAGGTGATTTTCAGGCAACAGTTCGTTTTTCAACAAACTGGAATCCCGAACATGGCCTCAGAGTCTTCGGTTGGACGCATATCTACAGCATCCCTTGGTTGCTTAACTGGTTGCGGGAAGAGTAGCCACGCGTTTAACGCGTGGTCTAAAATTTTGGATTTTGGATTTTGGATTTTGAATTGTTCATTCGTCCAATTACGAATGGTAATTAACCCCATTGGGGTGAAAGGATGATAGGGCGTCAGCCCGTCAACAAGTAAGGATCAAGGGGGCTTTACAATACCTCAGCACTAAACGTATCACCCTGAGCCAAATCTCCTGTCTTGTATCCCTTTGTAAACCACCGCATTCTTTGGGCGGATGTATTAATAATTGGCCCGTAATTTTTGAAGTATGATGATTTATACGGACATTTAGGTAACCCGTGAATCAATATATCATTCACAAACACGATCCATTTCATGACCCGCTTGCTACTCTTCATTGCTATATCGTCCTGCGTTTTTGAAATATCCTCTTGCACCGTAAAGTCTGTAGACTTGTTAGAATATCACGAACCGATCATCAGGTTTGGTCGGGGAGGAGGTATTTCGGGACTGAAGAGCGAGCATATACTTCTGCATGATGGCAGAATATTTCGCCTGGACCCGGTCACAGACTCTCTCAGCTATACCGGTCGGGCCGCGAATAAAAAGACCAATATTGCTTTTTCAGATTTTGAGCATTTCTCTCAAAACCCACTCAATAGCCCAGGTGAGTTGTACTACTACATTTCGCATGAGTCCGACGGAAATGAATCACACCTTGTCTGGGGGGATCGGAATGTCAAGATAGATCCTGCAATCACCGAATACTGGAACCGCCTAAATAGTTTAACTAAAACCCGATGAAATGACTAAGAAGAAAATCTCTCGCTTCATTGCGATACTTGTACTTGCAATTCTCACCCATGTGCATGCAAGCGCGCAGTTTAAACCTCACCACACGCCCAGGAGTAAGGTGCAGAAGGAGTTGGGTGGATTCGTCAATCTCGGGGAAGCGCTAAATCAGATTCAAAATGGTCAGCGTGCCGCAAATCAAATAATCACAACACCGCATGCAAGGGATATCATCCGATCTGAATTCGGAGTGCCCTTGTCAATCGAACTGGCGCGTTTGAATGCGGACCTCCCACAATTGAATCCGGAGATAGCTGTCATGGCCCTCTTGGAGTCCCAGGCAGGAATACTTCAGATATTACAACCAACATCTGAGCTCGAACTCATAAAAGTAACTGAAGACATTGAGGGATTTAGGCACTTCCGCTACAGGCAAGTGTACGCAGGGGTCCCAATTCACAACAGTGGACTCCTGGTACATGGAGACATGTCTCGAATAAATTCGATCAATGGCCGATGGTTTCCAACAACGCACATCGACGTGAGTGGTCCTTTTATTTCAAATAATGCGGTAGAAGACATCATAAGGAATGAAACCGGGTTGAAGGTATTATCAGCTTCACAATTGGCCCTTGTTGGAGGTGTCCAGACAGAGATTGAAATGCGGATTTATCGACCATCTACCGGGAAAGCGGTAATGGTGTATCACGCTACTGTGCATCCGTCTGTCGCAGAGCATGTCAATATGCTCATCAATGCTTCAGACGGTACGGTTCTGGAATCCGTTTCGGCAATTTGTGAAATGACTCATGGAGCAGAGGGCTCAGTGCGGGTCGTAATCCCAACGCCTGAGGCCGTGGAGACAAGCTCTGCTGCAGTAATGAATGTATCGGGAGCAGATGGCATTGCAGTGCTGGATGGTGACGTCGTAGCAAATGATCAGGATCTCAACGGCAACAGTCGCAGCCTTCACTGCTATCAAATGGGCTCAGACTTTTTCATGGTGGATATATCCCGCCCCATGTACAATGCCGGACAATCAAATCTCCCAAATGAACCCGCTGGTGCGGTGTGGACCGTTGACGCGGACGGGATGTCGCCTCAGAATCAAAATTTCGAAATAAGTCATGTGCATTCGACCAACAACAAATGGAATCCCCTGGAAGTTTCTGCGCATTGGAACGGGGCCAAAGCTTATGAGTATTTCACAATTACATTTGGTCGCAACTCCATCAATGGGAATGGAGGGACAATTATTTCAGTAATAGATGTCAAGGATAGTGATGGGGCGGAAATGGACAATGCCTTCTGGAATGGCTACGCAATGTTTTACGGAAATGGCAATACCGCATTTTCTTCTCCTCTTGCCAGATCCCTGGACGTGGCGGGCCATGAGATGTCGCATGGTGTCATTCAGAACACTGCAAATCTGGAGTATGCAGGTCAATCCGGAGCAATGAATGAATCGTTTGCCGATATTTTTGGAGCAATGATTGACCGCGATGACTGGTTGATGGGAGAGGAGGTCGTCAACCCTGCGATATTCCCCTCAGGAGCCCTTCGCAACCTGGAAAATCCGAATAATGGCGGAAACCAGTTTGGAGACAACGGATGGCAACCCAAACACATGAATGAGTTCGTACAGCTTCCGAATACACCACAAGGGGATAACGGAGGCGTACATGTCAACAGTGGTATTCCAAATCGCGCCTATTATCTGTTTGCCACTGATGTGGGAAAGGATGTCGCAGAGAAAGTATACTACCGAGCTTTGAGTACCTACCTGGTGAGGAGCTCACAATTTGTTGATTTGCGCATTGCAGTAATCAAAGCTGCAGGAGATATCCATGGCACACAATCTTCGGTCGTACAGTCTGCCCGGGACGCATTTGCCGGAGTCGGTATTCTGGGAGATGAGGGAGGTGACTACGAAGAAGACATTGAGATGAATCCAGGCGATGCCTTTTTGCTCGTTGCTGATAATAATCTCAACGACCTCTTTATTGTAGATCCTCTTTCAGGTGAATCATTCGAACTGGATGTACCACCCCCATTTTCAAAGCCAAGTATATCCGATGATGGCACTGCAGCAGTGTATGTCGATCAAAATGGCTTTCTAAAAGCAATTTTATTTAATTGGAGCCAGGGAACTCTCGATTATGAGGTCATAGATATCGAGAATTCCCCGCAACCGATTTGGCGCAATATTTCCATTTCCAAGGATGGTTCGAAGATCGCCTTTCTGACAGATAACCTCGACAACCTGCTCTATGTATTTGACTTTACAAGTCAGACTCAGGAAGTGTTCGAACTCTATAATCCCACTACAGGCTCAGGCGGTGCCGTAACAGGCGGTGTGGAATATGCTGAGGCGATGGAATGGGATTATTCAGGGCAGAAAATTGTTTATGATGCCTTTAATGTGATACCCGGTAATTTTGGGAATGATATTGAATACTGGGACATTGGATTTTTGCGTGCGTGGGACAATGGATCAAATGACTTTGGTACCGGACAAGTCCAGAAGTTGTTTACAAGTCTTCCAGAGAATGTCAGCGTGGGCAACCCGTCATTTTCAAAAAACTCACCACACATACTGGCATTTGATTTTTTAGAGATAGATGACAATTTTGGAAATCCAATATTAAACTGGGCGATCTTAACTGCTAATACACAATCCGGCCGTGTAGAATTGCTCTTTAACAATGATGTTGTGGGATTTCCAAATTATTCCGCAGAGGATGACCTGGTTATATTTGATACGAAGGATCCTGCGGATCCGTCACAGCTCGTGATAGGTGCGATAGATACTGATTCAGACGATATCATGTTGCCTGTCGATGGTTCAGCCCGGGTGTATATCAATGGCGCGCGCTACGGCACATGGTTTCAGACTGGTGTACGTGATTTGACGTCTGCGGCTTTACGCGTTGCTCACGTAGAATCCATAGATATTTGGCCTAATCCGGTAAATGACCTCCTGAACATGGAGTTAAACGAGCAGCCTGATTCTGACGCTATGATCCGGATATTCAATATGGCAGGTTCTGAAGTTTTAACCTTCTTTGCTGGTCATGGACAGTTTCAGCATCAGATAAATGTGAGCGGGCTCACTCAAGGATTATACACGGTTGAGGTCTCTTTTAACGGGAAAGCGCATGTTGGAAAGTTCGTGAAGGTGCGTTGATTGTTAATATTTTTCTTAGGCGAAGGTTTTTGCTCAATGCTGTCGGTCAGATGTGGTTCAGTATTTCCTTTGTGCATGTCATGTTAAGAAATTCTTGACCCGGAGTTGTGTGCAATATGGAGAGGTGCTGCCAAATGGCAGCGATTGTGAAGAGAAGCCTACTGAGAATAATCGCTATATTTAGGAGAATGCACTACATCCTTGATATGAATCCCACGGGATCGATCAGTAACTCCAATGCCATGATTTTAAAACTTTGTTTACAACGAAGCAGATGGGCCGTTGCCCTGCTTCTTGCCTTTGCCTGGAATGGCTCGATCAGCCAGAACACGCATGAAGCAGGTCTGCCCTTCATTACGAACTACGAGTACGCTGAGTATGGTGCCAATGCTGGCAACTGGGGTGCTTGTGAAGATGACAGAGGCATCATGTACTTCGCAAACTACGAGGGCATTCTTGAATACGATGGAGCCAACTGGAGGGTCATCCGTCATCCAAATAATTACGCCGGACGATCAGTGCTCAAAGGGAAAGATGGAGTGATATACGTATCCTGGGATGGCGATCTGGGTTACCTCGCTTCCGACGAATATGGCACACTGGATTTTGTATCGACAAAAGACAAGTTGCCAAAAGATGAGCAGATCATTCAGGAGGTTTGGTTTACATATGAAAATGATGAGGGGATATGGTACCAAACTTCAAATAGGTTGTTTTTGTGGGCAGACGATACATTTAAGATATGGAGGTCAGAGGATGGCTTTCACTTGACGGCAATAGTCCATGATAAACACTACGCGCGGATTTGGAATGTAGGTTTGACCGTGATGGAAAATGGCACGTTTAATCTCGTGCCGGGTGGAGAAATGTTTGCCAATGAGCGCGTCTATGTCATGTTGCCGTACGATGATGAGAGGATATTGATAGGGACCAGGACGCAAGGTCTGTTTATTTATGATGGCAAGACTTTTACACCATTCAAGACCGAGGCAGATCAGTATATTGTAAACACGTCTCTTTATGGGGGCACAGCACTGCCCGATGGAAAATTCGCGCTGGTGTGCATTAATAATGCAACTGTCATTATTGACAGGGACGGCCGTCTAATCCAAAGAATTGACCGTGATACCGAATTGCAAGACAATAATGTCACGGCAGCATATTATGATTCCAGAGGTATACTTTGGATGCCACTGACGAGGGGTATTTCTAATATCGATTTGAATATTCCTTTTTCGCAATTCAATGGTGAAAATTCAGGCTTACTGCCCAGAATCACCTATTCCATTGGAAGATTTAACGGGATTATATATGCAGGCACGACCGATGGGATATATTGGTTAAATGCCCAATCCGGAAAGTTTCAATTGGTAAATGGAACGAGGGGGCAGTGCTATACTTTTGTGCAGCAAGGTGGTGAATTACTGGCCGGTACGAGTGATATGGGAGTTGTCGGGATTAAAGGTGATCAGTCATACACGGTGAGACCAAGTGTCAATTATGACTATCGCTGCAACGGGATCTATCTATCAAAGATTGATACGACAGTGATTTATGCTGTTTTGGAAAGCGGATTATCTGTGTTGCGGTATAGGCCTGGAAGTAATAAAGTAACTGATTGGGTAGAGGAGTCTTTTGCAGAAAATGTCATTGTTAATCTCAACTCCGGTGGATTAGAAGAAGATGCACAGGGCCGACTGTGGATGCTAAGCGGTGAAGTAGGAGAAATACAGGTACTTACACCGACCTATGTGAACGGTCGATTGTCATTGCCAGACAGTGATATCAGGGTTTATACGACACAAGACGGATTACCTGAGTTTCCAATGTACGTATTCAATTTTGAGGGCAAAATGTACTTCGGTACTTCCGGGGGAGACAATTTCTACTTGTACGATGCCGACCAGGATCGCTTTGTTGAAGACACAGAAATGCCCTTAATAAACTATATAGGAGACGGAGTAAACTTTTCGGCAATACCCGTTGTAGATGCAAATGGCTGGTTATGGGCAGATGTTGGCACAGGGCTCTTTGCTATAAAACCTGATGGTCAAGGTGGGTATCAGGTTGTGAGCAATACGTTCAAACTATTTCAAGCCTACGATACCTACTCAGTATTTTCGGAAACCATTGAGGGAGGAAATAGCGTCATTTGGCTAACGGGTCCTGAAGGTGTCCTGCGATTTGAAGGACCCTTTGAAGAAACTGCTCCGCAGGACTATAATGCATTGATACGTACGATAAAAATTCGTACCGATTCAATGATATATGGTGGCTATGGCACCGCTTCTCAGAACCATAGTTTTGATTACACTTCGAATACCATCGTGTTTTCCTATGCAGCACCATATTTTACTGATGAGAAGAATATGCAGTATGCAACCTTTCTGGAAGGGTTGGAAAATCATTGGTCTGACTGGAGCAAACAAAGCGAGCGGGAGTATATTAATCTGCCCGCTGGTGACTATACATTTCGAGTAAAAGGGCGCAATGTCTTTGGGCATGAGAGCACAGTCGCCAGTTATCCTTTTACTATCACTCCTCCCTGGTATGCGAGTTGGCTTGCCTACGTCTTTTATGTACTCATTGGAGGTGGGTTAATCTATGCATTTATAAAATGGCGTACGGGCCAGCTTCGCAAGCGCAGTCAGGAATTGGAAAAGGAAGTCGAACATCGGACCGAAGAAATCCAACGTCGTGTGGAAGAGCTGGGTGTCATAAATACTGTGCAGGAAGGCTTGGTAGAGCAGGTCAAAATGAAAGCCATTTATGCATTGGTGGGTGATAAGATCCGTGAAGTATTCGATTCACAAGTAGTAGTAATTAATACGTTTGATCACGAAACGGATCAGGAATACTTTCGTTATGCATTTGAAAAGGGAGAATTATTCATCATTGAAGAACCAAGCCCGATAGATCCCCTGAGAAGACATATTATCGAAACAGGAACCACTGTCCTGATTAATGAAAATTATATCCAGGAAAGTCTGAAATATGGAGGAGAGCCAGTAAAAGTTGGAGAAGTGCCTAAGTCTGCATTGTGGGTTCCACTCATTGTCAGGGAAGAAGTGATCGGGACCGTCAGTCTGCAAAATGTAGATCACGAAAATGCATTCACGGACTCAGATGTCAAACTACTC
>QMOR01000053.1 GCA_003648285.1 Bacteroidota bacterium | reverse complement strand
GGCTCGTGATGCAACCGTCAAGTCGGCTGTCGCACGTTTGGGCGTTGCGAAAGCACAGCTCGATCGTGCGCAGCGAAACTACGACCGCACACAATTAGTCGTAAAGGAAAACCCCGGAGCATTGTCCATGACAGACAGAGACCGCACAGAGACCTCATTGGCGCAATCCATTGAGAAAGTGGCATCCGCGGAGGCTGATCTCGAAAAGGCACAGCAAGAACTGGGGACAATCGGCCCTGAGAATCCTGAGCTGAGATCTGCTATAGTCGCAATGGAGCAGGCACAACTCGATCTGTTGTTTGCGTCAATATATGCTCCTGAGCGTGGTGTGATTGAGAGCTTCAATGTGGATGAAGGATTTTATGCTCAGGCAGGTCAGCCCATTGCGACGTTTATCTCAGACGGCGATGTCTGGATTCAGGCCGATATGCGCGAGAATAATATTTCTAATATGGAAATAGGTGATAGTGTGGCATTTACACTTGATGTTGTGCCGGGTGAAGTATATCACGGTCGTGTGAGGAGCATTGGTTATGGAGTGAGTGCCAATAAATCTTCGAACAGGGGAGAACTGCCAACGATAGAAGGATCTCAGGGGTGGCTTCGGGAGCCACAGAAATTTCCTGTTATTATTGAATTGTTGGATGTCAAGGTCCCATCAACATTGCGTATCGGTGGACAAGTGGATGTTGTTGTTCACACGCATCACAATCACCCGATCCTGGATGAGATCGGTCATTGGCAAATTAAAATAAGCAGCTGGTTGTCTTATGTCCGCTAGTACTGTCAATATCAATACTCCCGTGGTCATTCCCAGGACACGGGAAATCCTGCGATATGCGTTTGGGTCAGCAGTCACAATGGGTGTCGCGATGGGCATGGGGTGGCCCGTCTCTTTTCTGGCACCTGTGCTCGCTCTTATGTTTCTGGGCTCTCCGGCACCGAGTCCTACGCTTAAGCAAGGTCTGGGATTCGTGTTTGCGATTGCGATTGCCTGTGGAGCCGGATTGCTTTTGACAAGGACATTACTCCCTTATCCTCTTGTATTTGTTCCGCTGATTGGGCTTATTTTACTTCACGTCTTCTATGCTACCGCAAAGCAGATTCCACCGTTTCTGAAGTTGTTTTTATTGCTCACATTATCGGCAATTCCATTTCTGGGATTGCAGTCTATGGCACTGGCATCAGGATTTGCCATGTCCCTGATTCTCAATGGCGCAGCGACAGTTGTTATGGTTTGGTTTGTCTACGGCATTTTTCCAGACCGCAATATCCCGCAACCTGTTGTGCGAGCAAAAAAAACAGCTCCTCCCATTTCAGATGCCCAACGATTTCAAAATGCCCTGATCAGCACAGTTGTGGTATTTCCAATGTTGCTACTTTTCTTTTTCTTCGAATGGGTTTCGGGACTGACCACGCTGATTTTTATCATGATTCTGGCTATGCAACCTGGCTTTGCAAAAAACTTTAAAGCAGGTGGGCTTTTAATACTGGCAAATCTGGCAGGAGGCATCGGAGCCATTGTTGCATATGAGTTACTCGTCATTACACCCGTATTTGTTTTCATGCTTTTGCTCGTCGTCCTATTCGGGCTGATATATGGTGCAGGCGTGTTTTCGAACAAACCAACGGCTCAGTTGTACGGAACAGCATTTTCAACATTTTTAGTCATTCTCGGGATGACAACTTCCGGCGAGTCAGAGGCAGGAGCCGAGGTCTACACACGAATTGTTCTCATCATGATTGCCGTGATATATGTCGTTGTCGCATCAGGCGTGGTGGCTGCATTGTTTAAGAGTTTTTCAAGAAGATCAAACGAGGCTATAGTTGGGGATGTATAGGAAGAAGGAGAATATCATATTTATTTTAATGGTAACAATGATGTTAGCCATATTAGCTTCCTGTGTTGTCGGACCCGAATACGCGCGTGGAGATATGCATGCACCGGATGACTTTCGCACAGATTTTCCAGACGGTGAATCAATTGCCAATCTGCCGTGGTGGGAGCTCTATCAGGATACTGTTTTACAAAATCTTATAGAATACGCCCTTGAGAATAATCGGAATCTGGAAGCCAGTATCTCACGGATTCTGGCTGGCCACGCCCAGGTTGGAATTGTCCGGTCAGGACTCTACCCAAGGCTTGATTACTCTGCAGGAGCAAGCGGAAACTGGACGGCAAAAGAAGGAGACGTGAGCGGGACAGGGAACTTCACACCAGCTATCAATATCTCTTATGAGGTTGATCTCTGGGGCAAGATCAAGCATATGAATGACGCCGAGATGCACGAGTATCTCGCAACCAAAGAGGCGTATAATGACCTTCTTATCATCGTCATCGCACAAGTAGCGGAGGCATATCTACTTCTGAGGGATCTGGATAACAGGCTTATTATTTCAGAAAACACGGCCGAGACATGGGAGGCAAATCTGGACATTGTCCAGGCGCGATTAAAGGCTGGAATGGTATCTGAAGTCGACGTCAATCAGGCGATAATTCAACTTTCTGAAGCGCGCGCGTCTATTCAGTTATACAAGAGACTGAGGGCTCAGACCGAAAATGCCATCAGTACCCTGCTTGGGCTGCCACCTCAGTCCATCGAAAGGGGACTGCCGCTGGAAGAACAGCTATTTCCTCCGGAAGTACCTGCCGGCATGCCTTCTGCCTTGCTTGACAGACGCCCCGACATGCGAGAAGCTGAGCACAAGCTGGCGGCACAAACGGCGCGTATCGGTGTGGCAGAAGCGTTAAAATATCCTTCACTTGTTTTGAGTGCAGACATGGCGGCGCAGTTCGCAAACCCTGTTGCAGGACTCGCAGGACTCAGTGCCCAGTTATTCGGCCCCTTGTTAAATGCCGGTGCGAACAGACGCCGTCATGAAATGGAGATCTATCGGACCGAGCAGGTCCTCTATGGATACGAACAAGCATTTCTCGGGGCACTCCGCGAAGTCGAAGACGCAATGATTGCTGTTGAAACATATAAAGAAGAATACCGCCAGCGCCAGGTGCAGGTCACAGCCGCAAATCAAGCTGTGACACTCACATGGGTACGCTACGAGAGTGGCCTCACCAACTATATCGAAGTACTCGACCTGCAGCGGTCACAGTTCTCATCGCAACTCAAGGCGTCGGAGACGCTGCAATTGCAGCTGACGTCGATTGTCAGATTGTATCTGGCATTGGGTGGTGGATGGTACTATGAATAAAAACTGAAATAAAACGGGGCACAACACATCTAAAATCTGGAATCTGGATTCTGGAATCTGGATTCATTAAAGTTCCAGATTTAGCTTGATGACTTTTGGGTTGAGGATTGTTTTACTGCGTTTGGAAGACGCATTGATTATAGATTCCAGAATCCAGATTCCAGATTTTTGAAGTATTTAATCCCGCATCCCTCATCTCGCATCCCGCATCCCTCATCCCGCATCTCGCATCTCGCATCCCGCATCTCGCATCCCTCATCCCGCCAACCGACGCCTGAATACCAAGAACGTAGCAGCCATTACCATCAAAACCATTCCAACGCCAAAAAACAACTCCGTTAACCCAAATGCCTTGACCGCCGGTTGCATGATAATTGGAGACAAAAACTGACCTAAAAACAAACACATCGTCAATATTCCCAGGGACTTGCCACGTTGAGCAGGCTGCGTCAATTCGATCGCCCAAAGATTAATATTGGGCATCAAAAGGCCGATTCCAAACCCATTAATTATCATTGCCATAACCACAAACAGGAAGGTGTTCACGAAACTTATCAGAACAAATCCCGTCGCCATCAGTATAAGACCAAATGACAATACAACCGGAAAACTAAATTTCGATTTTATCCTTGAATAGAGAAGGGCTGAAATCACCATGCCCAGTGCATTGAGCGAGAGTATCGTACCGGTAAGTGAATTAGCATTAAATCCCATCTCTTTTAAGAGAAACGGAAGTTGCGTAGGAACAATATAAAATAGAATCATGTAAGATGTGGCAGTGGCAAATACAATCTTTAATATCGTGCCTACCTTGAAGTCTCCGGCCTCGGATGTTTGACTCACTCTGTTTGGTTCAACAAGATATTTGGCAGTGAGTGGTATGAGTATTAAGGGAAACAGGTAAATGAGAAAAGGCGTCCTCCAACTAATATCGGCCAGAAATCCACCACTTGCTAGAAATATAATGCCCGACAATCCAATAAAAGCCGATTGCAATCCTATAAATTTCTTTCGTTCTTCCCCTTCAAAATAATCGCCAATCAATGTGATGGTAATTGTCATGATAACCCCGATTGATATGCCCAAAATAGCCCTGCCAACTAAAATTGCGTAAATGTCATTTAGATAATATGCCGAAGTTCCACTGATCGTATAGGTGAGAAGAGCTGCGAACAAATACTTTAGTCTGCCGTGCTTGTCAATCAAACGGCCTGCTATAGGGGCGCTCAATGCAATAAAGATCGCAGGGAGGCTAAGTACCATTTTGGATAGTAAATCCGAGCCGGGTATATCGCCAAATACGCGCGCTATCTCAGGCAGGGCAGGCGCGACGATAGAAGCCGCCATTATCGTCAGGATACTAATGAGCAGTAAAGTCAATTTGAGTGGCCCCATCGGATGATTTTTGAATTTTGATTTTTGATGTATGGTGCGCTGTGATAACACTATATAGAGTTGACCGTTTTAGGCCATAAACGAGTTGACACATGGGAAGTCAAAAAATGACAGGCAACTATGCTGTCTCCCCGGTTTTTAACCAATACGCACATTCTACGCCTAGTTTTTCAACCGCCATGTCTTCATAGCGTTGGGATTCTTCCGCTGGAAGCATATCGCGCCATCTTCCGTTTCGGCCTTTGTGAATGAAAGTTTCAGCACCTCCATCCCAAAACATACCACCCAAAGGAACGCTTAACGTTGCATTGGCTTTCATATATTCGAATCCACAGTGTTCGACAATTTTATCCCAGTTTGATTCATCAATTGGAATCTCAAGAAAATCGGCAATTGCGCGCATGACACCTTCCATATCGCTCTTGACATTTGCAAAATGTACAATAAGAACATTCGGCAAGTGCCTGATCGCCCACCAGGAACTTACATTGTCCCACAATGACCAAAATGGATATCCATCTTTGTCCAACCACTCTTTGAAGTACTCAACTACTGATGCATTAGGCTTTCCAATTGGAGGGCCAACAAGGCCGGGGGTTTCATTTAATGCACCATACCATTTTTCGTTGGCAGTCATGTGATGATTGTGCAGGCTCCAAACGACATCCCGGCCATCACGTGCGATATAGATATACTTTGCCTTTGGCGAAAAGACAAGCGCGTCTACGGGAAGATGTGTCTTGTAAAAGCGTCTATGCTCCTGGGCTTCCAATCCTGCATATTTAACATGGGCTGGTGGCACGCGGAGGTCTATCCAGGGTGACATATCTGCCACCGGCAATCCCTCTTTGCCATTAAATATGAGCTGCGAAATAATTTGCTGCATCCACGTAGTGCCTGACTTGGCATAGGTGGAAATGACGATATCATCGTCGCGAAATTTTAAGTCATTCCAGACTTTCGAGTCGAAATGATTGCTCTCCATTTCGCGGGTTTTCTGTGGCCATTTAAAATCTTGCATGTTTGAATTATTGTGTGGTGATAGAGTAGTGATAGAGTAGTGATGATATTAATTGTTTCCTTCAAGAAGCGCTTTTGCTTCCTTTAAATCCTTTGTGTCAAAACCTTGCGTAAATTCATTATAAGTTTGCTGAAGTAATGCAAGTTCTTTATGCGCATCACCATATTTCTTTCCGATGCGCACCATGCTCATGTTTGTCCTGATTTCGAGAGCCACTGCTTCTTGATTCTGAGCAATCGAAAGACTCTCTTCTAGGGATTTTACGATTGCATTTTTATGAAGGTCAGAATCTATGGCATGAAGCAATTCGGCATTTAATCGGTATAATTCTGATAATAACAATTGGTCCTCAGATTTGTCAACATAAGACAATGCTTCATTCAGAGCATTCAATCCTTGTTCATATTTGCCGGTGTCGAGATACGCTTGACAAAGATAAGCCGCATGTAAATTGAGCCCACCGATCAGACCATGATCCAGCCTCCAGATGATAGCCTGACGCGTTCTTTCAAAACCTTTTTCTACGTCGCCACTCTGTATCTCAGCAAAGCCGAGCATTGATTCAGCTTCCATAACAAACATGATAATTCCAAATTCCTTTGATATTTCAACGCAATCCCTGGCCGTGTGCAGCATATTTTTATAATCACCGACATAGCCCAACACCATGATCAAAATAAATTTACTCAATGCCTGACTAAATGGTTGTTCTATTTCATCTGCTCTGGCGGCCGCCCGCCTGGCACGTTCTAGAGCCTGATCGGGGTAACCCAAATACCAACAGACATGACTGCTTTGTATTAAACTGAACACACCCGGGTCAGCACCAATGAGACGTGACGTCGAGTCAACACCGATAGATTCATACAGCTCAATCGACCTATCAAGTGCCTGAAGGGCCTGAACAAGATCGCCAGTATAAATTGATGCCTGTCCAATGAGTCGGTAGGCTTCCATTTGCAAATCAAGCGGTCCGAGGGATTCTGCAATGACGAGCGCATTCCTTGCGTATTTAAGGGCATTCTTGCTATGACCGGCAAATATCTCATGTGTAATAAGACCACGAAGAGCCTTAAACATGCCCATATCGTCACCTAATTGAGAAGCCAGTTCTTTCATTCGGAGGCTGGCCTCATACCCTTTTTGGGATTGAAAGCCCTGTGTCATGAAAAAGACCGGGGCCTGAATCATCAAAAGGCTGAGTTCACAACTAGCCCGCTCCTGGGTATCCTCAATCTTGTCGAGGTGCTTCATGCCTCGTGCGATGTAGTTAAGAGACTCATCATAAGCAAGGTGCTTCTTTACTTTAGAGCCTGCATCTGCCCAATATCGTACTGATTTACGCGGTTGTAATGCCCGCTCATAATGATGCGCTACCACCTCGGGTTTTTGCTCCGCATACTCAGGCAGGTCTTGAGTGATAGCTAGTGCTATGCGCTCATGAAATTGTCGACGCTGAGTCTTGAGTAAGGATTGATATGCAGCATCCTGAATGAGGGCATGCCTGAACTTATACTTGCAATTTGGCGGAAATCCTCTTTGTATCAATAACTCAGCCTCAACAAGTTGATTAAGGCATTCATGAGTCGCCTCTTCGTCCATCATTGAAGTCACACGGATAAGATCATAGCTAAATTCCCTTCCAATGGCCGCCCCCATTTGGGCGATTTGTTTCGTATGCGACATGCGGTCTAGTCTGGCTTCCAGTGAGTCGTGCAATGTCGACGGAATGGCAAGCGCTGATATTGGTCCATTTAAAACATAGCTGTCATCCTGTTCTATAAGGATTTCTGAGCCTAAGACCATTTTTGTGAGCTCTTCTACAAAGAGCGGGATACCGTCTGTCTTTTGAACGATTTGTTCAACGACCTCGTCAGGAACGGATTTGCCCTTTGCAAGCTTCGATATGATCTGACCAACCGCATCATGAGGTAAATTTGAAAGAGGCATAGGCACGATATGGCCTTGCATCCTCCACGGAGGTGCAAATTCAGTTCTGAAGCTGAGCACGATAAGAGCTTTGAGTGCAGAGCACTGGTTGATCAGTTGAGTCACCAATTCGAGGGTCAAATCATCCATCCACTGCAGATCTTCATAAACCACCATGATGGTCTGATCCTGCGATTTATCGATGTACATTTTTAAAAGTGCACCTATGAGTTTTTGCTTTTGTTGCTCTGGTGAAAACGGGGTGGGGCGGTACACACTTCCAACAAGGGACAATGACATGATACCAGCAAACAACGGGAGCATCTCGTCGAGAAGCATGCCAAACTGCAATAGAAACCCCTCCAGCCGTTTGATTTTATCTGCATCTGGCTCATCTGGTTTAAACTGAAGGGCTATCTGAGAAATCAATTGTGCTATCGGGTAGAATGCTGTCTGTTTGTGATAGGGAGAGCAGTGGTGAAACACAAGCCAGGCATCTTCCTCTTTGGCGGTGTGTTGCACGATTGACTGTATAATCCGGGACTTTCCCAGCCCCGGTTCCCCGCTGAGCAGAACCACATTCGATCGACCGGCTTTTGCCTCTTCCCAAAGATCGTACAGGCGGTCTATCTCATTGTCCCGACCCACAAGAGGTGTCATTTCTACTGTATCGCCCTGAACTTCAAGACGCGTTCTTGCCATGTTTTCATGGATGACCCGGTAGACTTGGATTGGTTCTGATATGCCTTTGACCGCATGTTGGCCTTTATCTTCAGAGTTAAAGTAACGCTTGATAAGGTTATGTGTATTTTCACTGATTATAAGAGTGTTAGACTCTGCAAGTCCTTCAAGTCTCGCCGCAATATTAGGTGTCACACCCAGCGCCAGTTGTTGACTCTGACCATCGCCACCCATGCTGCCAATGACGACATGACCCGTGTGAATTCCAATCCTTACAGAAATGCGCGTTCCAAATGCTTCTTCCAGATGATCGTTATACGCCTGAATAGCTTCAATGATCCCAAGCCCCGAACTCACAGCGCGGTGAGCATCATCCTCATGTGCGATTGGATGACCGAAATACACGAGGATGCCATCACCGAGAAATTGTGCGACATGGCCCTCATAACGTGCAATCACTTTTTCGCAAACACCTTGATATTGCCGAACTAATTCTCGTAGATCCTCTGGGTCGAGGCGGTTTGACAGGGCGGTAGAACCTACCAGATCACAAAACATGACAGTGAGGTGTCTTCTCTGTCCTTCCAAAGAAACTTTATCACGTGATGCAGCTGGTGGGGCTTCTGCTGCTGCCGCAGTCTTTGCAGTATTAGCGGATAGTGCCTGACCACAGCTCCCACAAAACTTAAATCCGGGAGGATTTTCAAATTGACAATTCGGGCAGGCAGCATTCTGTGGCGTACCACAATTCCCACAGAACTTCATTCCGTTGGGATTCTCAAATTGACATTTTGTGCAGATCATGTATACGGTCTTCAGAGTGCACAGACGCCTTCGATCACTCGAATTCAGTCTCTAACCATCCCTGGTTAAATCCGCGTAAAAATCCACTATCGCATACCTGTCACAGTGTTGAAGCGATAAAGAAAGGTTTATCAAAGGCGTTGTGCAGAGGAAAGATAAGGATTTAGCTGCTCAATTGTCACTAAAGCCAAAATCTTCGATACTCTTTCTCTTTGGGCCTGACATCCATTATAAGCGTTTACCAACCTACATCTTCTCTTTTAATTTCGCCCACTCGTTTTTCTTTATATTGTCCAGCTTCGCAAGATGCCCCGCCAACTCCTCTGACAACTCATCAAATACCTGGTAAGCTGCATCGGTCGGACGTGCCTCGCCATTTTCCACACTCCGCCTCAATGAACTCAGCTTGTTATTTAACCGGATAGGGTAGTTCAAAGGGTCCTGCGGACTTTGATTCTTTGTTTGATAGAGTGCTTTCTCGATGATCGTAATCTCATCAACGAGATCATTGGCTGAGGCAGTCAGTTCAGAATCGGTAATATCTTTCAATCCGTTCTCGATAGCACTCTTCATCTCGCGAATTTCAATTACCGCCTCGTTGGCTGCACTTTCCTTTTCAATGATCTTATTCGACAAATCAAATTGTTCGACAAGGTCTTCTTCTGTAACGCCCTGCAGATTGGGATTCATCAATAGAGAAAAAGATTGGACGTCGCTATAGTCACCCACTGACAGTCGCACTTTGTATTCACCGACAGGGGCCAGTGGACCACGCCCGGTCCGGGCACTCCAAATGATCATCCCTTCAAAAGTCGTAGCACCCGGATAGCGCAGGTCCCAAGTGAATGCATTGACGCCTGCCGCCACTGTGGGTTTGGTACTTCCACCTCTTCGCCACCACGGCAGGTTTGGATCGGGTTTATACTCCAGGTCTTTGCCGACAAATGTATTGATGACATGATCCTCACTGTCCAGAATTTCAATCTTGACTGAATCCATCTGATCCTTCAAGTGGTATTGCACCTTCAATTGGTAAATGCCCCGGATCGGATCTGCTGGTTCGAAAAGTACCGCAGTTTGGTCAAACATCGGTGCAGTCATTTGGCGCATCGGACCGATGTCATCCAATATCCAGAATCCACGACCATGTGTCCCCAGAACTACGTCATTGTCTTTGACGACAAGATCGCGGATGGGAGAGTCAGGAAGATTTAACTGTAAGGATTGCCAATGATCACCTGCATCAAAAGAGACATAAGCCCCGTGCTCGGTACCGAGGAATAGCAGTCCTGGCTTGATCGGATCTTCACGGACGGAACGTGCAAAATGGCCATCTGCAATGCCGTCGATGATTTTGTCCCATGATGCTCCATAGTCAGTGGTGCGGAAGACATAAGGTTGACGGTCATCCACCTGATAACGGTTCGCTGCTACGTACAAGGTGCCCGGACTATGGATTGATTCTTCAATAATACTCACTCGGGAAAATTTTGGCAGTCCCTCAGGAGTGATATCTGTCCAGTTTTTTCCGCCATCCCTTGTGATATGAATCATGCCATCATCAGAACCCGCCCATATCGTATTGATGTCATGCACAGAAGGCGCAAGAGCAAACACGGTGGCATAGATCTCAGGCCCGTTCATGTCTTTTGTAATAATACCTCCTGTTGGCCCTAGTGTCTCAGGATCTGCATAAGTCAGATCAGGGCTGATGCGCTCCCACGTCTGCCCGTCATTGGTCGTCTTCCAGATATGTTGCGAGCAGGTATACATGACATTGGGGTCCTGTGGGGCAAACATGATTGGGAATGTCCACTGCCAGCGCTCGGGCAATGCACTGGATGGCTCTCCTGAAAAGAATCTCGGGTAGACCTGAATATCCCTGATCTGTCCGGTCTTCCTGTTGTATCGCGTGAGCAGTGCACCTTGACTTCCGGCATAGAAGACATCCGGATCTGTCGGGCTTTGCGTAATCCATCCGCTTTCACCTCCACCTACAGAATAATACCAACCGTGATTGGGTCCCCTGGCCTGCATATGCCCCCAGCCATCACTTGGCATGGCGAGCGTACTGTTGTCTTGTTGCGCACCCGCCACGTGATAAGGCACATCGCTAGTAGTCATGACATGGTAAAACTGGGTGGTGCAGTAATCCTGCTCAGTCCAGGTTTTTCCTCCATTAATACTTACCGTGCCGCCTCCGTCATTCGAACTGATCATCCTCATCGGGTCGTTGGGGTCGATCCACAAATCGTGGTTATCACCATGTGGAGGGCGAATCCTCGTATCGAAACTGACACCTCCGTCAGTTGACTTCCAAAATCCGACGTTGAGGCAATAGACCGTCTCAGCATCCTGTGGATCAGCGTAAATACGAGAATAGTAAAAAGCTCTTTGGCGCAATTTGCGTTCGTCGTTTGTTTTCTTCCATGTCCAGCCGCCATCGTCAGAACGGAATACACCGCCTTCATTTGCCTCAACAATAGCCCATATCCGGTCGGGATTGACTGGTGATACAGTCACACCTATTTTTCCGATTGGGCCCTCAGGCATGCCGGGATTACTCGTGATATCTATCCATGAGTCACCTGCATCGGTAGATTTCCAAAGTTTGCATTCGGGTCCTCCTCCCCACATTTTCCATGCCTTGCGGTATACCTGCCAGGTCGTCGCGTAAAGGATATCCGGATTTGTGCGATCAATGATCAGGTCGGCTGCACCGGTTTTCGGACTGATATACAGTACTTTTTTCCAGTTGTTGCCACCATCTGTGGACTTAAAGACGCCTCTCTGCTCATTATCCCCATAGACGTGGCCAAGGGCGGCCACGTAGACGATATTTGGGTTGGTAGGGTGTACCCTGATCCTCGAGATCGCCTGGGTCTCTTTTAATCCCAGGTGTCGCCATGTCTCACCACCATCTGTGGTTTTATAGACGCCATCTCCCTGTGTAATACTTCCGCGCAGTTGCGTCTCTCCACCACCGATGTATACGATGTCGGGGTTTGTTTCGGCAATCGCTACTGCCCCGATAGAAGAGCTGGATATCTTTCCGTCCGTGACGGGATGCCATTCATTTCCGCCATCTACCGTTTTCCAAAGTCCACCACCCGTGGCACCAAAATAATATTCGTTGAGCCGGCCCGGACTACCCGCACTTCCCAGAGAACGACCTCCCCGGTTGGGACCGATATTGCGCCATTCCATATTTTCGTAAAACGAAGGATCGATAGGAGAGGAATCTGGCTGGGACCACGATAGAGTGAGTGATAGTATAGCAAATAGAGTTGTGAACAGTTGTTTGGCAAGGAAACGTTTCATAATATAGAGTTTGGCAATATTTCAATGTTATGGAGAATTTGCGGGATTGCCAAACGATAGTTCAGACACGCACTCATTCTGTTATGATAGCACGTGAAGTCAATACGCCTGATCTCGAAAAACTGTTCCTTCAGGTTCATGTAGATTGTAATCGTGATGACCCTCGTTTT
>QMOR01000052.1 GCA_003648285.1 Bacteroidota bacterium | reverse complement strand
GCAGCAAAACGCTGTAGGGAAGCAGGCAAGGCTACGTACAATATGCTCAAGAGAATCCTCAAGCTCAAGCTCGATCAAGCCGAAGAAGAGCCCAAACAATTGAGCCTCGGATTACATGAAAACATTCGCGGTCCTGAGCATTATCAATAATACTTTAATTCATCATTTTCCAAAGGAATCCTTCGGATAAAAATCAACGATATGAAAAATGAAACACTGCACAGTATGAAACGCATCAAGCTCAACGGTATGGCCTCTGCTTACGAGGCTATCCTCTCTATGCCTGTCAACCAGCACCCAACAACACACGATATGGTCGCTACGCTGATGGATGCCGAAGTTCAACATCGGGCACAACGGAGAATGGACCTCTACTTGCGTCTTAGTAAACTCCGCTATCATGCGACAATGGCCGATATTCAATGTTCAGAAAGTCGCAACCTCAAAGCAGATCAACTGGCGATCCTAGCTGATGGTTCATACCTCCAGCGCGGAGAAAACATCCTCATCACTGGTGCTACCGGAAGTGGAAAATCCTTCCTTGCATGTGCTCTTGGACATCAGGCTTGCGTCATCGGACACAGAACCCTGTACTATAATATGAACCGACTCACTGAGCAGATTGCTCTTGCCAAAACCGATGGTACGGTGATCAAATGGCTCGATCGGATGAAAAGAGCCAAACTGATCATCCTTGATGATTTTGGCTTACAACCTATTGCACAAAACGTCAAACTCATCCTACTACAAATACTGGAAGACCGTTATGAAGAAAGCTCCATTATGATCTGCTCACAACTACCTGTATCTAAATGGTATGAATACTTTGACGAACCGACTCTGGCTGATGCTATTTTGGATAGAATTATTCCAAAAGCACACCGCATAGAATTAAAAGGAAAAAGTCGTAGAAAAAACTTAAAACAACTATCTTAACATTTGCAAATTCGTAGTTATCCACATAGGGGGTCAAACGTCCGGAACAAGGGGGTCAGACACGCCGGAATATACATTAAGAAAATATAATTTAGTATGAGTTTATCCATTATAAAATATTGTCCAGGAACTTTAACAAGTGGATACGACGCATACAGTAGAACCTGCTTGAGAAGAATGTTCAATGGTCGTAAAGTAAATCATATACTTCCATATGAATCACCTGCAAGCAACGGAGCAACTGATGACCTTTTTCTTGAAAATATAAAACGAATTTCAATCTCAGGTGTACAAGGAAAGTTTTCACTTTTACTGGAGAAAAATAAACTTCGGCTTATTGAAGAAGGTGAACAAGGCTCATATATTCTAAAACCTATTCCTGATCTTGGAAAGAATCTTAATCAGATACCTGCAAATGAACACCTTACTATGCAAATAGCAAGACAAGTATACAATATTGAAACAGCTGAGAATGCATTGATATTCTTTAATAATGGTGAGCCTGCTTATATTACGAAAAGATTTGATGTTAAAGATGATGACTCCAAATTGGCTAAAGAAGATTTTGCTTCATTAGCAGGCCGTACTCCACAAACACATGGAGAGAATTATAAATACTTAGGTAATTATTTAGAGATGTTTGAGATAATGAAAGAACACCTGCCTGCTTACAAACTAGAGGCTCCAAAACTCTTTTCATTGCTTGTTTTTAATTATTTGTTCTCAAATGGTGATGCTCATTTTAAAAACTTCTCATTAATAGAAACCCCTTTAGGAGATTTCCGATTGAGTCCAGCCTATGATTTGCTTAATACGCGATTGCATATTGAAGATCCTGATTTTGCATTGGATGATAAACTATTACCAAAAAATATTGCAATAGGGAATTTATGGGTTCAATTCAATTTATTGGCTGACAAAGCGGAACTTACCAAAAAACAAAAAAATGATATTTTTGATAATCTACTTTCAAAATCAGATAACGTTGAAAAACTGATTAGCGCATCATTTCTCAATGATAAACTCAAACGCAACTACACACAAGCATATCAAACAAGATGGAAGAAGTTAAAAGAACAAAACAGACAACAAAGTGTATAGTGTAAATTTCAGCCGAAGAGTGGCTCACTTTTCAATTGAAATTTACAGCTGCTCATGAGGGGGCAATCCACAACAAGGGCTAGACTCCATCCTTGCAAAGTCAAGTCCTGCTACACGTAACTGCTCATAACCGAGACCGTCAGTTTTTAAAAGTCTGATATCTACCCGGCACTTTTTAATGTCTTCCAATTCGCCTCAGCCATCTTTTCCATCTCAGCCTCATTGCTCAACCACGGCACAATCGTATTAAACGGCTTGCCTTCCCAGAAGTCGTTGTAAAACAAGTAGAGCTTTCCGTCATCAATCCTGAACGTTTCCGGATCGACAGGGACTTTCTTGTTCATTTTTGCTACTGCAAATGTGCAATACCCATCGTACTGCGGGAGGTACCTGGAAGGGCTCGCCTTGAATGCATCGCGGTTTTCGGCACGCACAAAATAGTAAGTGGCACCGGCATGCGTTGTGGTGTACGTATTGCTGCCTCTTGCTGCGGAATTGGTCGTAAAGTAATTCACGACGTCATAGCCTTCATTTGCCACCATGTCCTTGTTCATGTTTACACTTTGAGCAGAGATCTGACTCATGCTAGAAATGGCTATTACGGCCATAAGGATGACTTTCAAATTTTTCATATTAAGTTGTTTAAGTTATTGATGGGCCAAATATATGAGCAGGAAATAACTGTAGAGTGTTAATAAATACATTATATTTGCTCAAACGTACAAATATATGTATCATGGATGTGCTCAGCGATGTTCTGGAGAGAGTGAGATTGTCTAGCGCTGTCTACTTCAAGTCTGATTTTTCAGCACCATGGGGAATGGATATCCCCAATGGTCCGTTTGCACAGTTTCACATAGTAACCAGGGGGCAATGCGTCCTGAAGGCCAGGAGCATCGAGACGACTCTGTTCACCGGGGACATTGTGGTTTTCCCACGAGGCAACAGTCATTGGTTGGCCGATACAGAGTCTAGTGAGCGCAAGGGAGGGATGGAAGTCGTGCAGGCAATCATGGGAGGAAAATCCCTGTTTGAAGGTGACAATACCTCAACGACATTGATCTGCGGACACTTTGAGTTAGACAGGAGTGTTGATCATCCTATCATAAAGGAACTACCAGAAATAATTCTGATTACTGATGCCGAACGCAAGGAGATCTCATGGTTGGAAAATATGACCAACTTGATCATACAGGAAGCTGGTAGTGACAGGCTTGGAAGCAATTTGATCGTGACCAAACTTGGGGAAGTATTATTTGTACATGTCCTACGGGCCTACATCATGAGAAATAAATCGGAGAAGGGATTTTTGGCCGCAATTCAGGACGAGAGAATTGGTCGTGTTCTTCACGCCATGCATACATCACCTGAAGAGGACTGGCAATTAAATACGCTCGCACGGATAGCCGGGATGTCCCGTACGGGATTCAGCAATAAGTTTAAGGACCTGCTCGGTGAAACACCACTGACCTACATCACAAATTGGCGCATCTTGAAAGCAAAGGAATTACTGACATCCAGTAAAAAAACAGTTGGCGAGATTGCGGGAGCAGTGGGTTATCAATCGGAAGCGGCATTCAACAGGGTATTTAAAAAGCGCGTCTTGCAAACACCATTGAAGTATCGGCAGGGCGCATGTTCAGATCAGAGAAGGTAGATTCTTGCCGGGCCTGAAGTTGAAGCTGCCTCCAGACCAAGAGTAGGTCCAAGGACCTACCTTTTGACCCAAGAGAATTTAAAGTTTTTAAATGAAATTGAAAACACTGAGCGGCTTTGGGGGGCGCGAGAAAGATAGGCCTACAGTAATTTACGATGCAATGGTGGTAGCCCACAAGAACACCATCTAGACTGGAAAGGTCGGAATTTTCTTCTGACGCAGAATGTCATTGTGTCAATTGAAGAGTGTATCTTCATCATAGATAATAACCTAATACTTGCCGATTGCCACAAGTGATATTGTTGACAGGCATACATAACAGGGACCCTTATTAGTGATCAGTCTACATATCAGGAAATATCTCCTTCTGATGATTTGAAGGATTTCGTGCATTCATTTTGGATGCATGTGAATACTTTGGACGGACCCGAATCAATCAAAGTTTTTCCAGATAGTTATTTCAAGATTATTTTTAGCGTGCGTCAAGGGAAGGTCGTCGACTATTTCATGACAGGGTTGTGGATTGAGGGGCAAGATTATACGCTTGCTCAAGACACCACGGTCTACGGCTGTAGATTCAAGATTTTGGCACCGGAGTATTTGCTAAATCGGGAAGTAGGAAAGTTACTGCAAAGCCTTGTACAATTAGAATTGTCCTATTTAAATCTTAAAGATTTAGACCTGTCAAGCTTTTCGTTAATTGTCAAGCAATGGGAAAGGGAGTTAAGAAAAATTCGATCACATAAATTAATAGAGGGAAAGAAGTTGAGACTGTCGCAGCTTTTGTATCAGACAAACGGAGCGATTACAGCTTCGGAAGTATCAAGGCAGATATTCTGGACCAATAGACAGATTACACGTTACCTCAACAAGTATTTGGGTGTGTCGTTAAAAAAGTACCTTAATGTGCAAAAGTGTTATGAGGCTTATGTGCAGATCAGAGAAGGTAGATTCTTTCCGGACAAGAACTATTTTGATCAGGCGCATTTTATAAAAGAAGTGCGTAAACATACCGGAGAGACACCAAAGAAGCTCTATGAACGCCAAAACGACCGTTTTATACAATTAAAGAACATCAAGAGGAAATAGATTTGCGAAAATTTATTTCTAATGTTCAAGATCTTACCGTTATTTCTGTTCAGTCTTTTCCTTTTGAGCTGTGGCAATGAAGCTTCAAAGAAAGGTGAAGAAGACTCTACCACAACGTCCGTAGCGACTGACGATGATGCATCAAGGGTCGGGTATTCTAACTATGCTGTTATCTGGACCTGGACCACCGAGAATGTGCAACTTGTATATGATAATTCTGTGGAGGTTGCAAACGAACTCACTGAATTATGGAAAAAGGGTGTCGTAGAAAATGCCTACTACGATTCCGAATCGAAAGAAGAAAGACTCGAATATTTTCCAAATATTGCCTTCTTCATCCTTGCTCCGTCAGCAGAAAACGCCGGGATAATACTTGATGAATTGACGATCGTCAGAAAGGGAATTGCAACTTACTCTTTACATCCTGTAGGACAATTGTGGCTGGGAAGAAATGAAGATGTAGTGCGAAAATATGGAATTACGAAATCCTTTGTCACCATTTGGACAACCCGTGATGGTGCAAAGCCTTCCCCTGAGTTGATCCAGACGCAAAATGACGAAATGCTTGAGCTATGGAATAAGGGCGCTGTGGAGAATGTGTATTTCGATTTTGAGGGGACGCATTCGAACAACAGCAAGACCGATTTTGTCTTTTTTGTCAATGCCGATTCCGAACAAGCGGCCAGGTCTATTTGTAATGCCTTGCCTTTTACCAAAGAAAACCTTGCGACATACAAGATAAAGGAAGCAGGTGTCTTCTGGATGGGTCAGTACAAGAATAGATAACCTCTAAATCTGGGAAGACATGCGCATCATAAAACAGGAAATCTACTTTCCGATCATCATTGCAATTCACTTTATTTTCTGGGCCATTGACCTGTATTTCTATAATGGCACCTTCAGAGAGGTGTCTTCGGATACATTGTTTTTTGGAGAACTCACCGATCAGTCCTGGAAAAATATTCACCGGATTATGGGTGAGGTATTTTCATCCTGGGTTGTAACGGTGTTTGCGTTTAACTTTCTGATGGCTACTCGTGCCAAATGGGTCGAGCGTATTTTTGGGGGTCTGGACAAAATGTATTTAATACACAGGAGATCCGGCGTTATTGCTGTCGTGTTATTATTGGCCCACTTTATGATCGTCCCCCGGGATCTCACAGAATTTAATCCCGGCAAACCTCTAGGGTTTTATGCCCTTGTGTTGATTCTGATTGGTGTACTTCTCTCTGCAGCACCAATCTTTAAAAAGAAAATACCTTATCATAAATGGATAAATATCCATAAGCTCATGGGTGCTTTTTATGTAATGGCTGTCGTCCATGGATTGATGGTACATAGTCTCATCAAGGAGCTGCCGATCACCAGGGTTTATGTATTTGGAATGGCATTCATGGGTATAGCTGCCTGGTTTTACAGAGCCTTCTTGTTCGGAATATTTAATAAAAAACTTGAGTATGAGATAGTCGGCAAGCTGGATAAGGGGGCTGGTATTACTGAATTTGTAATGAAGCCGGTGTCAAGGGGTTTAAGTTTTTTGGCGGGCCAGTTTGCCTTTTTCAAGTTCCCTGCCATGAGTAATAAGGAACAGCATCCGTTCACCATTAGCAGTCATCCGTACAGCGACAATCTGCGCGTTACTGTAAAGGACCTGGGAGATTATACAAAGGACATGCATTCAAAACTCAATATTGGAGATAAAGCACTCGTGGAGGGACCGTACGGGCATTTTTCATCGAGTTACGTGAAGGAGGTGGATCAGGTCTGGATAGCTGGAGGCATTGGAATTACACCGTTTCTTTCCCTTGCGAAAGATATGTACACAAACAAGGTGAGCTTGTACTGGTGTGTGAATGAGGCGAATGAGGCGGTGTACGCAGAGGAATTGAGACGGATTGAGGCAGACAATCCGAATTTTAGCCTGGTGGTATGGGCATCAAAGGACAATGGATTCCTCACTGTTGACAAATTAGCTCTGGATGATTATAAAAATAAGGGTTACCTGATCTGTGGCCCCAATGCATTAAAAGAGAGCATGATGAAACAACTGAAGGCCAAGGGCGTGCAGCAGGCTAATATATACGAGGAGGAATTTGCCTTTAGATAACGGAGCGACTTATTCAGTATAGCAGGATATTTGCGAAAGGCGTGGGTAAACGATTTTAAAGGATGGAAGATTCTTGCCTTTGTCACATCCTACTGAGCCACATACAGGTTGTGTGCAAAACAGAACAGTATCAAAAATAATCTGCCAACACTTTACTTTCCATCACAGATTATCTGCTTTTTTAACTTTTTCAAGTTGAAAGTAAGCCAACGCCCAAAATGCAATACCAAGAATGGACAAATGCATTAACTGAGGTAGAATCGTTCCAAGCGAAGCACCAAGTTCACTTGCCTTGACATAGGCGTCAAGCATAGGCGTTGTTGGCACAAGGTTCGAGACCACCTGCAACCACCCGGGAAGTGCTGACTGAGGCCAGCTATATCCGCTTATGAGAAATAATGGATAACTCGAAAATGCCATGACTTGCATCGCAAGGAGCTCTTTTTTAAATAACAGACCGATCCAGATGCCCATGGGAATGATGCACGCAAGAAATACCGTAAAAAGGACGAGCAGTGTCGACGTTGAAGCCTGATTTGCTACATCCAGAACATGCAAGTTGACCATGTGAAAGAACATGGCGTAACTGCCGAATAGCACCAGGTAAAATGATGTTTTACCAACAAGAGCCCCAAATGACCCTCTGCCGATTTTGACCCATTCTGTGATTGTTCCCTTTTGACGCTCGCGGGCGGTTCCTTCGGCCAGGCCGATTAGCAGTGTCTGTTGTAAAATGAGCACGAGGAGTCCGGGTATCAGAAAATCACCATACGCAAGGTTCCTGTTAAACAGCGGTTTATATACGATCTCGGCTGGATTTGCCATCTGAAGCGCGACGTCCTGGTAGTGCCCCGTCGCCTTGTAGTATTCCATCCGTACACCAACCCCCGCAATTGTAAATATCGTGGCGGCGGCTTGCACAACGTCATTGGCGGGGAGGAACCTGCTGGCATTTGATTTGATAAGTACAGTCGTGCCCTTTAATAACTTGACATCTTTCTCCGTCTCTTTTGCAAATTGAATAACAACCTGCACATCGCCGTTATTAAATAAGTGATCAATATACTCTTCTCGATGTTGCACTGCGATGATATCTATCTGTGGTGTGGCATTCAAATCAAAAATAAGTTGCCGTGTAAGCTCACTGTCGTCATAATCAATGATAGCCGTTGCAACTTCTTCTTCAAACTTATTGATGTAAATACTCCCGTAGAAAAAGGCATATAAGAGTGGTGCGATCAGGAGCGTCAATAATAGCGAATGATCGGATGGAATACGACGCGCCTCACGCAAAAACAGTGATATGACAGAATTCCCCTTAAACATCTTGGGGCTTGAGTTTTCTTCGATACTGCCAGTAGGCGAGCGGGAGGGCAATTCCAATAAAAATGGACAAGTGGAGAAGCTCGGGTTTTAGATACTCTACTGAATTGCCCATAAAATAGGTCTTGATGAATCCATTCAGGAACGGCGTATATGGTAATATCTGCGCATAAAATTGATCATAGGCCGGCATCGCCCAAATGGGGAATGTAAAACCACTAAATACAAATGCCGGGGAAGTATAAAATAAGGCGAAATCGCTGGCAAGCATCTGATCGCTTAAAAAGGCAGAGAGCAAAAATCCTACGGATATACACGCCACATTGAAAAACGAAAAGAGGATCAAATAATCAGCAAAATGCCCTTGGTGTGCTATCCCGAAAATCGGGCTGATAACGTAAAGAAAGACGAGGCTCCAAAATGTCGCAATAGCCAGGAAGGCGAGACCTTTTCCCAGGAAAACTGCTGAGGCGTCCGGTGACCTGGCAGTGGTGTTTTCTGGCTTGCTTGTATGGGTCCTCTGTGAGGCAGCAGAGGAAGAGGGCAGCATCACAGGTTCAGGAATGTCATTCTTCCAATTCAGCCCAAGTGCAGCAGCCATGATCAATAGCATTTGTAGGGTGACAGTAATTAGGCCGGGTACAAGGTATTGCTGATAATTAAACGTCGCATTATACCCATTCCTGATATCCATGCGAAGGGGTCGCACCAACGCCATTGCCTTTTGCTCAGGGAGGCCTTCCAATCTAAATTTCTTTAATGAAATACCCCCAACGGCTGTGAGCAATATCTCCATGTTGTGTTTGTACAATAACTTCCCAACAACAAGATTTGAACTGTTGATATACAAACCGATTTTGGGTACGTGATGCCGTTTGATATCATTCTCCATTCCAGACGGAAAGTGTATACAGGCGTGAAATAGCCCCTTCTGCATACCCGACTCGATATCTGTCTGGTTGTTCACAAAAGTGGAAACTTTAATCCCCTCTGATGCCTCAAGAAAAAAGACAAGCTCTCTGCTTAATTCACTCTGATCCTGATCCCAGATGACAACTGGCAGGTTGTGAATGGCTCTGTTCTGATAGATTACACCGTACAGGACGAATGTCACCGGAGGGATAATCAGGAGTAGAGTGATATAGCTCTTTTTATAAAAGAACGCTTTGAGTTGCTGTAGAAAAAAGTAATTGACCCCCATGATCATTTCATTGGAATCGCCAACGTCATTCCAGGACGGAGTTCATTTATTTTTTCTAAAGGAATTAAGTGCACTTCGAATGTTTTCAAATCAAATTTTCCCCTGTCTTTTGAAGGTATCCAATTTGCGAAATCCAACATCGGGGCAATGTATTGCACCTCCAGCTCAATCGATTCATCACTTACACCGGGTATTATTGCTGTAAACTTTGAGCCTTCCCTGAATTGCTGTATATCATCCTGACGGACCTGAAATACAGCTTTATATTCCGAAATATCCATGACCGTCAAGACAGGATAACCAAGTGAAGAAACCTCGCCCTCAGAAATAAGCAATGAACTGATCACCCCCGAACGAGGTGCGTATAGCGTGAGTTCACCTGCAGCGAGTTTGGCCAGCTGTTCTGTGTGTTCGGCTTGCCTGGCCAGTGATTTTGCCATGGCTTTTACCTCTGGTTCTGATCCTCTTTTCGCCAGGTCATAATTGTTTTTAGCAGTTTCCATTTCTTTTTGTGCCGCCTGGTACTTGAAATAGACAATATCTTTTTCTTCTCCGGAAATAGCACCGTCGCGGTACAAATTATCGATGCGCTTCCATGTCTTTTCTGCGAGTTTATGCTGCTCCTGAGTAAGCTCGTACAGGCTCTTCATCGAACTGATCACCTCTTTTGAATTTCCCCTCTGAATGAGTTTATGCTGGCTCCGCGCGATATCCACAGCCGCCTTGGCCTGATCTACCAATGCGTCGATTTTGGAAGTTTGCAGCACAGCAAGTCTTTGACCTTTATAGACTGTATCACCCAGGGCGACAAAGAGCGAATCCACACGTCCCGGAAGCTCGGATGCGACATCTACATATGTGGTTTCAACCATTCCTACCCAGTAATCATCGTCACTCGTGGATTGTGAGAGTGTGTATATGATCGCCAGTATGATCACCAGCACGGGGATGAGAAGCACCCAGTTCTTTTTAATATCCATAGTATGCGTTTACCTTATTGATATAGATGTGTAATTGTCCGTAGAGTGAGTAGTATTCGGCAATGGTCATGTGCAGGGCATACAATGTGAGCATACGTGCCATTTCCAGTTCGTCCAAAAGTGCTTCGCTGTCGACCAGGTCTTTGACACTTATCATACTGTTTTTGTATAATTTATTTAGTGTGTTCACTCTTTTCTGGGCCAATTCGACAGTTTTTAATTGAGCAGTGTAATCTTCGTTAAGAGCAGTGATAGTATTGTATAGCACACTCGTGGCAAGATCGATTTCTTCTTCGATTTCTGTAATTGCAGATTGGTACTCCAGTAAGGCGAGCTTGGTAGCATCATACCTTTTCTTGTCTGAAAGGCCATTAAACAAATTCATTTTAAATTCCACACCAACAAACCAGTTTGGTAATGTCGCAGGTAGATTTTTTTGATATAAATTATATGCTCCTACGGCATAGATATCAGGTAGAAATCGTGAAGAAGCCAGGGACTTGCCTTCTTCAAATACCACTTCTTGTTGTTTGGCCATTTGCAGCATGAGGTTTTGACCAATTCCTGAAGTGTCATTATTGAGAGGTATTAAATCCTGGATATATGCCAATGTATCACGCACTTCAATGAGAGTGTCCGCCGGCATCCCGCTAAATGCCTTTAATGTCGTGTATGCATTATCCAATTTGCGCTGTGTGGACTCGCTTCTGTTTTGAGCATTTGTCAGCTCAATTTCGGCGTACAGCTTTTCATACGAAGCGATCATTTCATTTGCAATCATGCTGTCTGCCAGTGTGACGTGAAATTGCATGACTTCCAGAAAATGTGTGCGATGCTTTTTGACGCCATTCAAAAACAGGATGTCCATATAGCTCGCAGCAACACCGAGTTGTTTTTTGTCCAGAACGATTGAATGCGCAATATTGGACGTAGCGTATTGACTCTCGGCAAGTCTCGACGCCGAATTGAGCTTACCACCCAGGTATATCGGCTGACGAATTCCGAGAGTCGCCAGGAAGTAGTTTTGCTCCGAGAGTGTCGCATCAAAGCTTGGATACAGATCTTCCAGAACTGCAGAATTCGTCTTGAACAAGTCTGCCTTTTGCTGGTCAGTCAATCCCTGGCCGGTGACAGTCTCCTGCAAGCGGTCCTCCGCGACAACACCCTGTGCACTGATCCCATTGATAGTGGACGTGCGCACCTGGTCGAGGTCGATGGTCAATGGATCCCCGAGGTACGAATAGCTGGCAAAGAGATCGATCTTCGGTAGGAAATTGAGGTTCGAAGCTTCCCTGTTCTTGTCACTTACCTTTAACCCCATTTCGGAGCGCTTGATAGATGTACTATGGGTAAGGGTGTAGTCGATTGCGTGACGGAGCGTCGTATTGGATTGCGACAAAAGTTGTGTGCCATAAAAGCACAAAGCCAATCCCAGGCACGCACATAGCAAATGCGATTTGATAAAGATATTTAAGAACATCAATTGCGGATAATGTGAGTTTACCATGAGTCTGTCATCATTGTATGGCAGCTTGACGAAAGCCCGGTATCATGACTTATCTGTGCAAACTGCTCAATGGGTTGTTGTCTATTGTGAAGGCCCAAGGTAATGAATCAGACGGAGACAATCCGTGTGGCCCGTTGTGGTTTACTTGATATCCTCTTCAGCACTATTGACAGTATCAGAAGGCAATTCACCAAAAAATCTTTTGTAGTCAGTATGAAATTGGCCCATATGCCAAAACCCACTTTCCCTAGCAATGGCCGATATCGTATCGCTTCCAATACCTCTGTGCAAGAGGTGGTGTGCATGATTGAGTTTTAATACTTTCATATAGGCTTTTGGCCCCATGTCAAACTGATTTTTGAATGCGTAGAGCAATGTTCTTTCGCTTACGTTTAATTGTCTGGAAACATCTGCGACAGAAATATGCTCTGTTAAATTATTCAACATAATGGCTTCGGCAGCTTGAAGCAATTTTAATCTTTTTTTCCCGCTTACCTTATCCACTGAAATTTCGGCGCCTTGCATTAATCTAATAAGACCTTTTGTGAAGTTATTCATAAAATTGGCCCTGATTTTAGAATTCGAAGTTTGTGAAAGGCTATTGAGCCCTCTGGCAATCGAGTTCCTTAACACATCCCACTGCGCATCATGAGTGCTGAATAGTTCAATTGATTTAAGTCGATGGATTAGGTTTTCGCGATGTTCTTTTTTTGCTATTGATAAAAGCTGACTTTCAGATATCGAAAAAACCATGACATCAAAGTTGGCT
>QMOR01000051.1 GCA_003648285.1 Bacteroidota bacterium | reverse complement strand
CTCCACCACTTTAGCAATGCCAGGCAAAATAATCGCACCGGCGAAGGCGAGCAAAAATGAATTTTCAGAAACAGAATATGCGCCCACCGCCGCGTAGACAATAGATATTCCTAAATTGGAAAAACCCGTCACCAGTAAAAATTTACGGAAATTCATTTTACTCATCCCCGCAAAGATGACAGACGCTTCAGCTAACACGGGTACAGGTCGGCACACGACGATCGCCCACAAGCCCGCTCTCTGAAAAAATTCCTCCATTTTCGTCTTTGTCTCATCATCGAGCCATCGAAGTGCTTTTATCGACCCCGAACCAAGTGCGTAACCGATGACACAACCTGCAGTCATTCCAAGCCACGAGACAATTGCGCCATTTGCAAATCCCAACAAATAACCGGCTCCTGTGCTCACGAGGCTTGAGGGAATCGGTAGCAATACATCAGATGCGAGCAAAGCCGTCAAAATAGCAACGGTATAGCTCACATGATCACCCGATGCATCCAGCAGTTGCTCAGTCCACAGATCCATTTCTTCATGGAAAATGAAAAATGGGACAAGAATGACCGCCATGACGATCGTCATCAGTATGAGTGAATTACGATAAATTGGTCTTGTCATTCGTTGTTTTCACCACTATTATGCCCCTCACTTGCCGGCATAGCATCCGAAGGGGTAGTCGTCAGATATACTGCAAACAGGGAATTCGAAACAGACGTCCCGGTATTGGGAATCTCCGGCAATGGATTAACGGCTTCAATGCCACCATAGATATAACCCACCAAAACGCGTGAACCATCAGAAACAGATGTGAGCTTGACCACACCATTCTCATATGCCGTGCCGTCTGAGATAATATCTGGATTTACCATAAACCGGATACTGGTACCAAGCAAGCGATTGCCCGGTATCGGACTTGTATGGATATACTCCTTGTAGCTGCCATCCGCTGTCTGCAAAAACGTCGTGATATCGGCCAGAAACGGAAGCCCGTCATTGCGACCCTGAAGCGTCGCAGTATCGTAAATGGCATGCTGGGACTCCGTCTGGAAATAGTAATAATGCCCTATTCCTCCAAAGAAGGTGTGATAAATAGTCGGATTGGACGAGTCGCTATCAAACACCGAAATAATCGGACATTCGTATTGACTAAACTTCTGATTCACTGATCTGTCTATGGTCGGAGCAGCAGGACTATTGATATAAATCGGATAGGTATAAGCACCGATGATACCGGGTGGAAAAACACCCCCAAACGCCGAAATTCGTGCCTTGCCACTCGCCGGATCAATGCCCTCAATGATATTTCCATCACGCCGGTGAAAGGGACTGTCGGTATCGGTACTTGTGTTAGCCCCGTACGTCAGTATCTCAAGTGTGTTTGGGTTCAATGTAAAAATCCGGATTTCCTCAGGATATACCTGCTGAAAATCCGTGCCTCCAAACGCGCGGTACTGGCCCGTAAAATTCTGCCCGAAAACCAGGTAAAATGTGGAATTCAATATAAATAATTCACCGCCAGTGATGGCAAACCGATCGTCTTGAGCGACTGTTAACAAGGCGGCAATATCACTCACTGAGCTACCTGACTTGACAGCAGTGACCAAAGCCTCCACCTGAAATCCAATAATAGTATTAAATGTCAGCATGTCGCTCTTGTCGGCTTTCCAGCCATAACCTCCGGCAACATACATCTGGTCCGAACTGCGGTCGTGGTATGATTGCTGGTTTGCGGATTGCAAGGGAGCTGAAAAATCTGTGCTCAATTGATTGACATCGAATGACCAAAAGTCTCCGCTCTTCGGATCGATCACGTAAATGTAATTATTGGAACTGTCCGCAATAAAATTGTCTACCGGAGCAGGCTCAAAAGTGTGAAGACCCTGCCTCCTGCCTCCTATCGCAAGGATATATCCATCTTTCGAAACGGTTGAGACATATGACTGAATATGCGGAAGTGGTAACTTGCCTGAATAACTCTGCTCTTCAAATTCCAGTGTGAAAGGCAATACATCATTTTCGACATTTTGCAAATCAGCTTTCGGCGTGACAACTTCCGTCTCAACCTGTGGCTCGGCATTTTCATTTGTCGTATCATTGGAATCCGATGCGGGCTCCCCACAGCCATAAATCAAGAATGACATTAAAATATAAAATGGCAGTCCGTACAGAAAAGAACTTTTGAGCTTTACGTCCGTATTTTTCATGCTTTTTTGTTTTGTGATTCTGATGAAGGAGGTGCAGACTGCATATTCTTGATATAATGCATGATCGTCATAATCTTGTTTGGCGATAAATCTCTCGTTACCGGCATAAACATGGGATCATCAAAATCCCGCGACATATAATAAGGGATAGCACCTGCATTAATTCCGAGTGGACCCGCCGGGATATCTCCGTACACCTGGCTCCATGGCGGATTCATCATAAATACATTAAATGTGTGCTGATCGGTCATATCGATCTGCCCTTTCATGTATGGGAAGAGTTTCATATATGGCTCAAAGAGTCCTTGAATTTTGTCCCATGACGGGTTTTCATCAATAGCGTACTGTGCCCATACAATCACTGAAACCACCTGATTCTGTGCGGGTGGCACCTTCGTCCAGTCAGGATACGTCACATCTGGATCATACAATATGACGAAGTATAATTGACCATCGAGCTCCGAGGTCCGCTGCCCGGGATCTTTGAGAACATTGAGCGTGACAGTAGCGAATCCATTTTCGTCGCTCGGTGTGATAGTTGCAGTAAGCGCACCATCTACCTGGGGTGTATTCCCAGGATTTGTAGGTGGAACAGTTGCTCCAGGCGTCGTTCCTTTCACGCTTTCTATATGGACGTTCAATTGTTTACCGGCAAACGGTGCACCATTATTCGAAATATACACCGTCGTAGTGGCCGTGGTCCCCGGATCCCCCATCATGCGAATTGGCCGGATTTCTGCGGCAAAATTGACTTTTGACTCTGCTTCTAACAGCACTTTAGGATCGCCAATATCTGTCTTGGACATCACCAGTGAAAGCGAAGCACTTTGCAATACATCCAATTGACCATCTGACAGATCGAGCTCTGTGATCGCAGCATGACCATTGTATGTGAATTCGGAATAATCAATGGGGCCCAATTCAACAACGACGGGGTCAGGCGTTGTGGCCACTGCCGTCAGAGTCCCAAGGTCAACAGGTGCACCACCTGCTGTTTTTCTGCAAATGCTATTTGCCAAATCCAATATCAGCTTTTTGCGATTGACATCTACCTTAAACGGGCTATCCATAAATGATGGATAATTCCAAGGGTCGGTATCTGCCCATTGGCGGGCCGCCATCCAACGGTGACCCGGATTATGCCGTGGTTCATTCTGAAATACAGGTCCCAATGTGCCGACTATCCTGCCCAGTTGGTAGTTAGAGTCCTGAGGCACATTCTCGTAGCCATCCATTACAAACTTGATCGAAACGAGGTATGCGCCGTCTTCCATCATCGTTGTTTCACGCAATTTCTGAAGAATAGCTGAAGACGTCTCTGGCCAATCTGCGACTTGAAAGCGCACAACCGACTGATACCATCCACATGCATTCATATCCCCTCCAAAACTATCCTGGACATAATCACCACCCTCCCAACTACGCGTAGGCAATACAGCGTTAAACCATACCTGATTCAAGGCTGCCGGGTCCATTGTTCCAACTATTGAGCTCCCGTCCGCCAGTGTAATCTTGATTTGCATACCATAAATAGTAGGAACACTCTGCTGATACACGTCCAGGTCCGCAATTTTTGCAGTGCTGGGCTGATCTGTCGTTTCGACAGTGCTCCCGATGATCGGATCACCTGATACATCACCATTCTCATCGACAGCCGACGTAACCATACAGCTGCGCAACTGATACCTATGCTGCCCATTCGGATTCTGCCACGGGGACGGTGTTGTGTTTTTTGCTTCATAGTGTGTCGGGTCATTGTTGACCGTAGACGGGTCTGTAAAAAATTTGCCTCCGAAGTGGATGCGGGGTGGATCGAAATAACTCATGTTTTTTAAATTTTAAATTTTGAGTTTTGAATTTTAAATGCCTTTTATTCGTGTGCGATGCTTTGGGGTAATTTTGTCCATAGGACCCCTTCGGGGAATTTTAAAATTCAACTAATCCCATCCACAAAATACATATCAATCTTCCCTTTATTCTTCACCTTGATCTTACCACGATATGTACAATCAAACCTGTCCTTAATTAATTCATAAGTGCTTTCACTGACATTGATTTTACCTGATTCGCCGCTGCTTTCCATCCGCGATGCGATATTTACCGTATCTCCCCAAATGTCATATGCGAATTTTTTAATGCCCACAATTCCTGCTACAACAGGGCCTGTATGCACTCCTATCCTCATATCGAAAAATGAACCGCCAGCCGCTTCTCGCTTCTCTTTTTCCTTGAGCATGAAATCCCTGATCTCTATGGCCGCCATCATTGTGTCTATCGGATTCGTGATTTTCTCAACAGGCAAGCCACCTGCGCACATATAGCTGTCACCAATGGTTTTGATTTTCTCAATGCCATATTTTGTGATGATAATATCGAATGCGCTGTAGCAATAATTGATCTCACTGACAAGCTCCTGTGCACTCAAACTTTCGGTCAGGGCAGTGAAGTTTTCTATATCGGTAAACATTACGGTGACCTGAGGAAAATCTCTCGCAGTTGTTGTTCCGGTGCGCTTTAATTCTTCAGCCGTTTCTGCCGGCAATATATTGAGTAAGAGTTCTTCTGATTTATTCTTTTCCTCATTTAATTCACGTGTGCGCTCAATGACCTTTTCCTCCAGATTTTCGTAGAGCAATGCATTCTCTATTGAAATTGCCATTTGGCCGCTCAGGAGATTGAGAAGATCAATTCTCTCTCTTGTAAAAGCCGCTGTGGTCAGGTTGTTCTCCAGGTAAATGATGCCAATTAAATTCCCCTTTTGAACGAGTGGCGAGCACAATACCGAATGGGTATTTCGATTTCGGAAGTATATATCATTCGTATAATTGCCCGAGGTAGTCGCGTCGTCCAGAATGACGGGTTCTTGCGAACGCGCAACAAAATTGACCACCGACTTTGAAAGGTCGTTGTATTCAGCCAATTCAATTTTGGGTAAAATGTTGACATCATCAGCACCTGTTACACATTCAGCCTGCACCACCAACTTGTCATCCTGTTGAAGGAGCAATACCATTCTTTCGGCACCTGCATTTTCTATGATGATTTTTAGCAATGAAGTCAGCAGGTCATTCAAACGGATCTCCCGTGAAATAGCCTCCGAGGATTTCAATACCGTTGTCAGGTCGAGGCTTCCTGCCTTTCCCTGCAGCCCAGATCCACTCGGGTCGGTATCAGATGTGCCAATTGTGCTATGGACCAGTGTTTCATAGCCCGATATTCCGTCATATCGTCGTGAGAGTTCATCTACATAGGCTGTTGCTCCCAATTTTTTGAAACTGTACTGGGCCTCCCGCAGATGAAAGCCGGCCAATGGATGTCGACCTGCATTGGCGTGAAATTGCGCAACCGCAGAATTCGCAAGGGCAACAATATTGGTATACCCGTGTTTGGTGGCAGTGTCTATTGCCTCGTAATAATGGCTTTCTGACTTATGATATTCACCGGTCGCACGCAGGATTTCAGCTTCCAGGAGCTCTGACTTATGAATAAATGTGTCCGGACGGCCTTCCGCAAATTTCCGAAGTGTATTTCTGAGTTTATTTAATTTAAATT
The DNA here is from genome assembly GCA_003648285.1 of Bacteroidota bacterium. GTDB lineage: Bacteria > Bacteroidota > Bacteroidia > Chitinophagales > Saprospiraceae > B8-G4. The sequence continues at coordinate 7,013 of QMOR01000051.1, read as the reverse complement.
TCCACCTGATTTGTTGCACACTATTGGCTTCCTGATAAAGCGCACAAATAATCAGCCCTTTATAAAAGAAATGCTCCGCAGTGTGCAGCATACCCGGAGAGTCCTTGAGGTATCGGTCAGAAATCAAAGACATTTCGTAAGCCTTCCTGTATTCACCCCACAGGTAGAGGGTTTGCATTTTATTGATATAATAATAATGGGCAAAATGGCGTGAACTGAAATCATTATATATTTCAACATTTTCTTCCTCGTTAAAATCAGATGTTGAAAAAGAATCTGGAGAAGTTGTTTCGCCCCGAAGATTTCGAATAGATTGCCTTATTGACTGAATGGTGAGGATAGCTTCCTGGTTATCGATACGCTGCAAGAATTCCAGATAACGATCCGAGGTATTCAGTATTTCATCAAAATCAACGCCTCGCATATAATTGCTCTGGATTGTGGCGCAGCATGCACAGCTGGTATGGAAAAAATCCCCTGCCTCGAGTCCTGCCTCATACGCAATCTGCCAGTAACGCTCCATTTCGATAGCCCCTCGTCGCCAGGGAATCGCAAAATATCCAACGACAAAATGTGTTTCGGCCTTATAAAACAGACTCTTGTATTTTTCGACAAGAGCGAGCGTGAGTTGACCAAATTCAAAACCGGTTTGTTTGCGATTCAAAATTGAACCCAGAAAAATCGGCCCGAAGGCGAGGTAACCCACGAAGCCGCCGTCAGTATTACCATGACGCAGACAGAGGTTGACCATCTTCGCGCTGACAGCGATACAGAGCTCAGGCTTAATCTGGTATGCAGCCCTCGCAAATGTCGCCATCAGGAGAACCGCCATCTTGTGATTCTCATCTGTCATCTCCTTCATATCGACGATTTCGGCGACTTTTTTGCCTCGAATTAAAAAGCGATATATAGCGAGATCTTTGAGAAACTGTGGCGGGAAAAACTTTGCCGGAAGATTCACGCCAAGTGGACGCACGGCTGCACGTCCAGTTTGATATGCCTCGTTGAACTTGCGGAGATTGCTGTAATAGTGAATTTTTCGAATATACACCCGGGCCTTGTCAATGGTGCTTTTTGCGTGTTCTATCGCCTGATCATAATACGCCTCCGCAGGCTCATTAAACCCACAGAGATGCTCACTTTCTGCCCGCTGCAATAACAGATCCCTGGTTAATGGAGTATGCACTTCCCATTCGGATTCAGGCAGAACCAACATGGCATTTTTAATATATCGCAAGGCCGGTTCGTATGCCATGGCATTTTTAGCACGTCGGCTTGCTGCCAGGTTGATCTCGACCAAATCGCGCAATTCCTGTGCGTCGGTGATCAGATTGGCGGAAAAATTCAGGTGGTCGGCGATTTCATAGATATTGTCCTCAGTCTCTGCTATTGTTGCATCCTCAAGTAATATCCGCCCCGCCTTCAGTCGAATCGCTTGTTTTTCTGATTCGTCAGACAAAGAAAGTGCCGCCTGCTGGACTCTGTCATGGAGGAATTTATAGTCCTCTATGTCGTTCTTGTCCCATGCATACATTGGAATAATCAATCCCTGCTTTGCCGCATCTGAAACCTGTTCAGTTGTGGACTCCATATCCTGCCCACTCACTTGATTAAGCAGGTCAACGCTAAATTCATTGCCGATCAGTGCAGCGATCATCAGGGTATTCTGTGCATCTGGTTTGAGGCGCTGAATTTGTGCGGACATCAGTTCTACCACATTATCACTGATTTCGGCATTGCGGGCTTTCTCCAGATCATAGCTCCAGGCATGATGTTCCGAATCAAAATATATGGCATCGCCTTCATTCAATGAAAGCAGGCATTGCCGGGAGAAAAATGGATTTCCGTCGGTCTTTTTATAGATGAGCTCGGAGATATCGGCACACTTTTCAGGGTCCGTTACGAGTACATCGGCGACCAATTGATTGAGTATTTCTGGCTTAAGGGGTTGCAAATGAATTTCATTCAGCATGACACCCTTTTGTTTCAAGCGGTCAAGCATTAACATCAAGATGTGCGATGAAGTCACCTCATTATCGCGATAAGCACCGATCAACATGAAATGGCTCAGTTCATCTCCGATGAGTTGTGTTTCAATCCATTGCCGTGTGGCGCTGTCGATCCACTGAAGGTCATCAAGGAAAATGCACAAGGGGTGTTCTCTGGTGGCAAATATTTTGATAAAGCGCGTAAAAACACCGTTAAACCGATTACTTGCTTCAGCTGGCGGAAGCTCGGCGACATCTGGTTGTGGTCCGATGAGGAGCTCCACTTCAGGCACTACGTCAGTGATGATTTTACCGTTAGGGCCTACTGCTTCCAGAACATTGCGCTTCCATTCTGCGATGCGACTGTCACTTTCCGTGAGCAGTTTACGGATCAATTCCCGGAATGCCGCCAGCAGTGAACTCAGGGGAATATCACGTTTGAACTGATCAAATTTTCCACTGATAAAATATCCGTTGCCCTGGTCGATCGTTTTCTGCACCTCGCTTACGAGCCTTGATTTTCCCACCCCTGAATAACCTGCTATGAGAACAACCTCTTCACGACCCTCTGATATCCGGTCAAATGATTGCAGCAGACTATCTACTTCGACAGACCGCCCGTAGAGCTTGTCCGGAATCCGGAACTGGCTTGAAACGTCCTGTGCAGCGATTTGAAAATCATCCATTGAAGAATTGCCTTCAAAGCGCATCTTGAGTTGCAGCAAATCGAATAACAGACCCGCGGCACTTTGATAGCGATCATCGGCATTTTTTGCCAGTAAGCGCAGAATGATCTGCGAAATCACTTGTGGAATCTCCGTATTCAGCTGGTTAGGAGCTTGTGGTTGTCGCGCGATATGACTGTGAATCATCTCCATCGGATCCTTTGTCACAAATGGCGGCCGCTCGGTCAGCATTTCATAAAATACCGCCCCGAGGGAATACAGGTCCGTCCGTTCATCCAGTGCCCGGTTCATACGTGCCGTTTGCTCCGGAGAGATAAAACTCAGATCTGCATCGACCGTTTCCCTGGCATTTGGTTGCAGGGCTTCACGCGACAGCACTTCGGCGAGGCTGAATCCTGTCAGGGTCGGGGACCCCGAATCCAGATCAATGTATACGCAATTCGGGCAAATATTTTTGTGAATAATGTGGTTTTCGTGAAGTGATTTTACAGCATCCACCAAGGGAATGGCGATTTTGAAAAAGGTATCCAGCTCGAAGGCTTCTTCCTGAATATACTTAGACAGGCTCATGTCACTGACATCCTCCAGAATCAACGCCTGCTTGTTCTGAAATGGTTCGAGACGCAAAGCGGTGATGATATTCGGATGCGACACCTTAAGTAGAATGGCGTACTCCTCTCTGAGTTTTTTCAGTGTCTGTGCCGTAGGGTAAGAACTCACGGGAAACTTGAGTATCACAGATCTTCCATTGCCGTCCCCCTCTACCTCCTGGGAGGCGCGGTGGGTGACAAACCTGGAGTCCGTCTTAAGGACTGGCCCAATGCTATATTGGTATTGGTCCATCACAAAGCAGATTGGATGATTATCACATGTTGTGCATGCAAGCACGAGCTATGCAGAGTCGTCAGTTTCGGACTGACCAATGCCAGTTCGACCCGGGTGTCACATGTTCGGTCTCTCATTTGCCTGTATCTATCAGCGACGCTTCGCCTTGCTCGTGTTATTAAATGACTGTCAACAGGTAAATGTGGTGTATAGTGTACTGGCTTTTATTCTAAAAAAAACAATCCTTCAAACAGCCCATCGCCCTTTCGTTTTACGAAAATTGAGCTGCTAGGATAATTAATAGTGTAGTGACGCACCAATAACGTTCTCGTTAAGATACAGAAAAGTGTGGATTCCTTCTACTTTATTCGATGTACTCTACCTCCCAAGGACCAATACCCGTAAGCTGAATGATTGTGGATGAGTCAATCCAAACTGTATGAATAGCACCCCGGGCATTTACATAGTAATCCCCTGGTCCAAATTCTTGTGCATCTTCCCGTTTCCCGTCCTTACCAAATGCGACATAAGCTTTTCCTTGAAGAATCGTCGCACGTTCATCTCTGGGGTGGGTATGTGGCGGCATCACAAAATCTCTGCTGATCTTGAAACGCACAGTAAATAGGTCGTTGCTTTTCGGGCTACCTTCCAGAATGGCAATCTCACAACCCGCCGGCAAGTTTGGAGGACATGGTTGCCACTGAATATCATCGGCATGTACAACATGCTGAACGGATCCCTCCGGAAATTTCATATCTCCCACTGACTCCGGTGATTGTGTACATCCCGTAATGATCAGGCCCAATAACAAAACAGATAAGTTTAATTGCTTTTTCATTTTAATGAAGTTTGATTTATGGCTCATTTTGACTATTCTATTCTTGCCACCAATGTTCAGTTAGACTGCGTTTTATGTAATGCAGGTTTTGGTATCAACTGGATTTATTTTGTTATTATTTCTCTTCCAAACGGAGCTAAAGCTAATGTGGCCAATTTAAAATGTTGTTTAGCAAAAGGGATTCCAATAATTGTAATGCCTAGCAATATTCCAAAAACTATATGCGTCAAACAGATCCAAATCCCTCCAAATAATATCCAAATCACGTTCATTAAAGTAGACAAACATCCTGATGATCTTTCATTAACTCGAGTGTCCTTCCCAAATGGCCATAAAGCTAATCCAGCCAACTTTAGGGTTTGGAGCCCAAATGGAATGCCTATGATTGTTATCATCAGCAAAATACTCGATACTAAATATTCAAAAGCCACTATTAATCCACCAAAAATTAACCATATCATATTTCCCAAAAACCTCATGCTTTCATATTATTCTTGTTGCTAACGGCTTAATATATGTAGCTAGCGACCGAATGGGAGCTACGATTTCATATACATTGTTGGCAGCGGTTATTTTTCTAATTTCCATTTCGTTTATTCCTTCAAGTAGGACGGCCTATATTACAATTCGAATTTATTCTGAAAGATTAAGTTGCCAAGAAATACCATATTTATCTTCACACCATCCGAATTTTTTACCAAAACCGTAATCCCCAGAATCGTAATTGTCAAGAGGAACCATAATCTGACCACCATTTGAAGAAAGCTTTTCGAATAAAATCTGCATCTCATTTTCAGAGTTACATTCAACGAACAGTGATACCCCTGGTGTAAATGACCAAGCGTGATTAAAATTACTTTCGGAAACCATGTACTCTGTACCATTTAATGTAAACACTCCATATTTGATAAGCTCCGGTGTTCCTCCAGCCTCTCCTTCCAGGTATTTTACTATACTTTTAATTTCCGAATTTGGAAAGATAGAAGTGTAGAAATTTATTGCTTCTTCAGCCATTCCGCATTGGTCACCTACAAATGTCAGAAATGTTGTTGTTTTCATTTTTTTGAAATTTGAGCTCAAATAAAAAATGATCAATTGGATAATTAACGGTTGGTATATTAAGCGTAGTGAGGAACGAGCTATGATTTTATATACATTGTTGTAGCCAGTAACTAATTCATTGATTCCCATTCAGTCCAATTTATCTCTCGTCCAGGATAGGCCACTTTTCGAAATGGCCAGTCTTTCGAAATCCATTTTTTAACAGAATCAAATAAGATAGTGTCAAGTCCATCCTTTACAGCACTTGTTCGCACCCACATAGTTATTCTAGCATCGTAATCACCTTTCGTGATTGGATTGATATAAATACAACCAATTACTTGACTTTCATCCAAACTGACAACAGTATATGCAAAGGAATTTCTATTCTGAAATTCCTTTTGATGCCACCCCAAGTCAATTAAATCTTGTTCAAATGTTAAATCCGTTGATGGCCAGCTAGATAATGGATACATTTCCTTCAAATGTTTGATACTTGACATTACAGCATCGTAATCTTTCACAACATCGTTAACGGTGAGCATTCTAATTCTGAAATGTTCATTTTGCAATGAATTAGGTACTTGAAAGTCAGCAGGTATAAATGGTTTGATTTGACCCAAAATCTAATGTTGTAATCCAATTAAGGATATTGATGTTAGAATGATTGTTACTTTTTTCATATTGTTTGTTTTTATTGGCTACAACTTCGCTATATCAGCAATACGCTTAGCAAACCACCATTTACACAAAGTACACATAATCAACTTCTTGCCCATTCTGAGCCGTTGGCAAACGTAAGTAAACGTATATAAGCGCTTGTAAACAATTAAAAATGGCCTTTGTGCTGATGCGATTTCATATCCTCTCAATATTCACCCTCGTCTCATGAAACGCAGCACCCTCGCCCATATCTGTAAACAGATCATCAGTCAGTGCATTTGCTGACGAACCGCCCTTGACAAGCGAAGACCAAAATCCTTGCGGCATGCAGACTACACCCTCGCGGACTTTGTCCCGCAACCGTGCATTTATGATGACCTCCCCGTTTTGATTAAATACGCGTAGCTCATCTCCATCAGAAATATTTCGCATGCGGGCATCATTAGAATGAACGTCTAAAGTTGGAGCACCTTCTTTCTTTATCAGGTGATTGACGTTTGCATGACTGCTGTTTAGAAAATTGCTAGTGGACTTTACGGTCAGAAGCTGCAACGGGTATTTACGTAACTCATCATCGCCAAAATGCCGTGCATTGTATTCCGGCATTGGTGACAGTCCCTTTTCTTTCATGGAAGCGCTATAAAATTCGCATTTGCCGGAAGGAGTGCCAAAATTACCCTTTTCGTGAGGCATCCAGTGGTCGGGAAGTTTGAGTTTTGCCCATCCTGTTTTTTTAAGTGATTCAAAGGAAACACCCTTCATGTAATCATGATCAGTATCGAGAATCTGCTTGATGATGTCCAGGTCTGATTCGTATAAGTACGCCTCTTCAAAGCCCATTTCACGAGCCAGTAATCTGAAAAATTCTGTGTTCGGTTTTGTCTCACCGAGGGGTGGGATACTCGGTTGATTGAGGTTGACGTATGTCTGTCCCCAGGAGGTCAGGATATCCCAATGCTCGAGTTGGGAAGT
>QMOR01000050.1 GCA_003648285.1 Bacteroidota bacterium | reverse complement strand
TTCATGGCATTCAAATATTTGAGACTGCTCTTAAGCTACATGCATAAGTACCTTAATGCAATGATAGAGATCACTGTGGTCTGCATTTTTAGCGGTTTTTGATTTCTTGTTCTCAGGGCATAGTAGACCAGCACCAAGGTTGGCCACTAAGGAGTAGTCAGATGTCTGGATAATTCTCAAATTCCAATAATCACAACAGTTCAACACACCCAAGGAGCATATCAAACAGTTTTCTCATGCTGCAGTAAATCTTTAACTTCACACAACACCTGATACGAAATCATACTGCCTGGCGGCAGAACGCTTCGTATCCAAATCGTTACTTGCCACTAAAAACCAAAAAAACACACCATTAATAAGGATAGATTTGAAAAGAAAAAATACTATAAGTACAAACAAAGTAAAATTAGTTGAAATGAAAACATCAACATTATTAGCAGTATTGATGACTATGGGCACATTAGTAATGGCTCAAGAAGTGAAAATCGAAGGAAGGGCAAAGATCACTGTCATGGACACCGCCACTGCCTCAGCGCAGCAAGTAGCAAGAGAACCGGACGGCACGCTGTCACTTATGGCAGTCAGTACACCCACATACGTGATAGGTGACTTCGTACAGGGTGGGGTCGTATTTTGGGTAAGTGCCAGTGGAGCACATGCTAAAGTAGTGAGCATATACAATGTTGGAAAAGTACCATGGAGCAATGTTCCGAATCCTGCTATAGGAGCTTCAGCCCAAAGCGATATCAATGGAGCGGGTAATACCGTAGCCATTATGATGCAATCGGGTCATACAAGCTCTGCTGCACGGCACTGCGCAGACGTAGCCTATGGAGGTTATGATGATTGGTATCTCCCATCAAAAGATGAGTTGAATGATGTGTATACTAACAGAGTTGCGATAGATACAACGGCAACAGCAAACGGAGGTGAGGTTTTTGTGAATGACTACTACTGGAGTTCCACTGAGGAGTCCAGCAACGACGCATGGCAACAGGAATTCACCGATGGCAGCCAGGGCGGCGACAATAAGGGCAGCAGCACCGGCAGAGTTCGGGCTGTTCGGGCTTTTTAACTATTTAACCTAGAGTCTTTTATCAAGCAAGTGAACGTGTATATGGAATTCTAAAGGGAGTTACTCATGTCGTAAGATCCGTAAAGAGAAAGTGCCTGCCCAGCTGCAAAATCCGGCATACCTAACCCTCTGGTTCCGGGGGCAACAATTTATTTTCTTGCAATAGTATTGTCTTGTTTCTCCGTTGCAATTCAATTTGTTCCATGCAGCAGAATATGTCTATTCGGTTGGAATCTATAAGCGGAATTGATGGGTCACGATGTCTGGAATTTGCAGTATGCCTAAGTCTGGCTTTCAGCGATATGCGTTAATGCCGTCTTTTGCATGTCTACGAGCTTATCATGGAATAGATTTATCTGGCCCAAAGTCTTACTGTAGAGGTAGAAAAACACGCCTGAAATGAATTCTGTTAAAACACCTGCGATACCTGCCAAATACGCAGCATTGAGGTTTTCATTTCCTGTCATTGTGAGAAATACGCTAAGTACGATTGCCGTGACAACGATTACGAAGCCTACAATGGCAATGACTCGGCTTAAATTAAAGCTTTGCTGCGCCTGCAATCTTGCCTGAGCCACATATCCTTCCAGCGCACTTGTATTGATCAAAAGAACATATTTGTAGACATCTGTTCCTGATGCGGATTCGAGCTTCTCTTCATATGTCCGCTTATCCACGGCAGACCTTGTCAGAGCCTCTGTAAATATTGGTGCCATTTTGCTACTTGAAAATGAGCCTGATGCTGTCTCAGATGCCATACGCTTTAAATTTTTAGATAACTCTTCAAGTTACAGTATTTCAAAGAACAAATGTCAATATGAAATTTTCGTATTTCGAGACATGCCATAGTCAATAGGTTACCCTTTGTTTCATAATCGGATTTTGCAAGGGGCGACAGGAGTTGTCAAACTGTATGTTCAGAGATCGCTTTGTTCGATGACAGCGCAACTCCGTTGACCTTGTGGACCAAAGGATATTGATCCTCAAAGAAGAACCGGGACTCTCCAAAAGCGGGACGCAGCTCGTCCAACCAATTCGCCTTTGGATCAAATTTGGCAAAGAACGGCCGGTGCACCCAATCAGCATTTCGTCCCTGTAGAAATTGCAGAACAAACACCTTTTGACCCATGATTTCCGAAATACCCATCACCTGCACTTTACCAGGACCCGCTGACATGCTTGGCCCTCTGACAGTACGTGCCAATCCACTCACTTGTTGAATCGCACCTTGATAAATTTCCCAGGCTTTCGCCAACGGTACTGAGAAGAAATCTTGCGCGCCTGTATCCCTGGCGAGAAACATATAGTACGGTATGCAACCAAGCTCCACCTGCTGTTGCCATAATGCAGCCCACGTTTCGGCGTTATCGTTAATATTCCGCATGATTGGTGATTGAGTGCGGATGACCGCTCCAGTATTCAATATACGCTCGACCGCTTGATGTGCGATATTGGTTTGCAATTCATTCGGATGGTTGACATGCGCCATGAATGCGATGTGAATACCAGCTTGCTTAACTTTTTCGAATAGTCGCATCAGTTCATCAGCGTCCTCATCATGTACAAACCGATGTGGCCAATATGAAAGTGCTTTACTGCCGAACCTGATCGTGCGCAGGTTGGGTATTTGTGCATCCACCAGAGCCTCCAGGTATTGAGCCAGTATTTTGGTACTCATAATCAAAGGGTCACCCCCTGTAAATAGCATATCGGTAATATTCGGATGCGCACGCAGGTAGCCAATGATGAGCTCGATATCCCTCATGGCAAATTTCAAGTCATGCATCCCCGTGAATTGTGGCCAGCGGAAACAAAACGTACAATAGGCATGGCACGTTTGTCCCTGACTCGGGAAAAAGAGGATAGTTTCCTTGTATTTATGCTGAATCCCGGTAAGTTTTACCCCGTCCCAAACCGGAACGTTCTGATGCATCTGTCCAGCAGGATTTGGATTGAGCTCTCTTCGGATCATATCTGCAACCAATTTCAGTTCAGCTTTCTGTGCCCCACCACGCAAAGCCGAGGCCATTTCGTGGAAATGCTCTTGAGAAAGCATCCCCTTCTGTGGAAATGTGAGCGTGTAAATTGGGTCATTGCGATAGTTTTGCCAATCGATCAGTTCATCAACGACATATTGGTTAGTTTTTAAAGGCAATACATTTCCTACGACCTGCATGGCGAATTTCTCCTCATCACTGAGATAGTATTTCACTTGTGCTACAGAGTTAATATTTCGGAGAGAAATTGCCTTATATCGGTACATAGAGATACTGTTTTATGATGAATCGATCATTTTCTTGCCAGAAAACTACAGGACTAAGTCGCCATTAGATGCCTTGAACAAGGCCTGAAGACGGGTGTCAGAATACAGAAAACTGGTTACTGATAGTGCCTTATGATAACAAAATTATACCCCACTTCAAAATTCAACGTCTAAAAACGACAGCCGCTGTCAGTATGCGTGGTCCACAGGGACATATCATTTTGCTCAACCAGTTAGCGTTGCTGCAAAATCCGCCATAACTAACCCCCTGGTTCCGGTGGCAGCAATTTATTTTCTTACGATAGTTTTGTAATGTTGATCCGTTGTAATTCAAGTTGTTGCATACACCAACATATGTCTATTGGGGTTGGAATCAACAAGCGGAATTGATGTGTCACAATGCCCGGAATTTGCAATCAAACTAAACCTGTCCTATTCATAGGGGTGGCTCCAATTATCCTCGATTTGATTATTCAATCCAATAATCGGGCTTTGTTAAAGTACTTCTGGGGGTCGAAAGACAGTTAGCACAAATATCGCTCTCAATCGGACAAAACGGCTTCGGAAAGTTCGCATCTTCGGGAGAGATATATATTCTGATCGTATCGGCGGTAGTTGCATAGAAGTATCCGAAAACCTGTTCATTTGGATCATTTACGTTTCTGAAATTGGTCACAACCGTCCCTACGCGAGGTTCAAACATATTGCCTGTACGGACTACCAATTGGACAATCTGATCCCAATATTCATAGGCTCCAGCGCTCAATGATTGTTGGTAAATTGACATGTATAGCCCTTCCGCATAGGGAAATATGATACTACTCTGGTGAAGCGGGAACTCTTCTATGTGATCCATACTGACTGCGCTGCCGTTGAGCACCTTCAACGCTGTGCCTACAACGTACTCTGTGATGTAGCAAACTTTTTGCCGACTGTCCGTGAGCTTGTATGTACGTTCGATGTCCCATTTGAGGTATGACTTCTCAGCTTGTCCAAGAACGATGATTGGTGTGTTGATAGAAAACAAGAATTTTTTCTTTTTGGCCAACTCGCCTAATGAATTAATGACGTCTATTTCAATCGTATCCAATACGATACTGTCTGGTTTTGGCACATCGTGGAGCGGCTCAAAACTGGTCATGTATTCTCGTCCATCGTGTGTGATCGTATGTAACCGGTAGCTATTGCCAAAGACAATTTCCACCGATTGCGATCCTGTCTGAAACTCCATCTCGTACAAACCTTTTCGCACTTCTGGCAACCGAACAGTATTACCCTCTACGTCTTCCAATTCCATGACCTTTACACACACCGGAAGTAGCGACGCTGCAGTAAAATCAAAAAGCTGATTGACTTGTACACGTACCACAGAAGGATTCCCCTTCAATATTGTACCCTGAAATACTAGCGCTTCTTCAACTCCTGCTGGAGCCGGGAAATGAATTACATCTAAACAACTCAGAGTGCCAACTAGCGCTCCAGCTAAGACAATACCTATGAAATTCAATCCGTGCAATTTCATATGATTCAGAAAATAGTTCACTTGTCATGACAGTTTAAGCCGAAGATTTCTTAAACAGCATAACTGAATTTGATTGATTACAAATTAAACAAATTTAATAAAACAGAACAATATGATGCTCGTCATCATCGGCTATTCGGTCATTTAATATTTGAAAATACTTATCGGCTTGAGTTGCGGACCAATTATTAAATGTGTACTCCCAAATTTCAATTAGATCAAGTCGAGCTCTGGGAGTTATGGTGTACTTCACTTGATGTTATGTTTCACTTGATGCTATGTTTCAATCGCCCGGAATTAAGCGCTTTAGAGATGAATTACTCAAAATGGCCACCTATGGCTACTGACGTATTTCTTCCCATGATGTCGTTTTTTCAAAGTTGCCGAAATTTGGTAACAAGTGCAATATGTTTATTCAACAGCACTGGTTACGTTCAACACGCACAATCTTTGCTATAAGGTCACAAGCGGAATTGATGGTCGCGATGCCCGGAATTAGCACATTTAGCACCAAATATTTGTAATTCTTGACTACACTACCAAGACTTGGTACCTTTAGGGGTATAAAATTATCTAAACATGGCAAAGAACACTTCTGTTTTACTAGGTGATCGCTTTGAAAGCTTCATTAATGCACAGGTCCAATCTGGCAATTTCAGCTCAGCAAGTGAAGTGATACGAGCAGCACTCAGACTACTACAGCAAGAAAACGAAAAAACCGCATTGCTTCGTAAAGCACTTGAAGCTGGTGAAACGAGCGGCATGGCCACACCTTTTGACAATGAAGCATTTAAACAGGAAATGATGGCAAAATACGTGCATCCCGATGTCAAAGATTAGCTTATCGCCTCTAGCCAGACTCGATCTTGAAGAAATCTGGCTCTACACCTGCAAAGCCTGGTCATACAATCAGGCAAATAAATATCAGGACGAACTGTTTGAGGGATTAGAATTGATCGCTCGCGATTATTCTATTGGCAAAAATTTTGATACTATTAAATCCGGTTATCGAATGCTGCATGTCAATCATCACTACGTATTTTATATCCATACAAAGGATACAGTGCAGATCAATCGCATCCTGCATGAGAGAATGGATTTGCCAATGCATCTTTAATAATTGAATGACCTATCGGAAATCAAACGATGCCGCCCCAATAGAAGCCCCCATACCCCTCTAATTATCAGCAGCTTACAAGCCTCACACAGCCATCTGCAAATCCAGTCCACCTTTTTTGCAATATCCTCCACCTTTTACAATCCCCGAAAATTGGGCCTGCAATCATGTATCCTCATATTTAGGTCTCTCGTGAAACAAGTTATTTGAACAACACCCTGTAATCACTACACTATGTCCGGCACGGCTCGCTGTATACACTCTGCATAGCTCCCTAAATTCCATTGCACACCACTATCAGGTGTATAAAAAATGCGAGCTGTTCCGGACTCACCTCATTCTATTGCTGAGTTAGCCGCAGGGAAGCTGTTGTCATGTCAAATCATCACTAACGACATGCGTAGTCTTCGGTATCCGAATCTCTCGAACACATCTTGGAAAATACTATGAACAAATACACCTTTCTGCTGACAATTGGCCTTGCTTGCTCTTACGCAGCATCATACGGCCAGCAAAACGTCGGCATCGGTACTACAACTCCTAACCCCAGTGCAAAACTGGAGATTGCATCGTCAGATCAGGGCCTGCTTATGCCTACCATGAATACCGCGGAGCGCGATGCGATCGCAAATCCTGCAGCCGGTCTGGTCATTTATAATACCTCCGACAGTTGCTTCAATTACTTCACCGGCTCTGCGTGGGTGAAGGACTGTGGGCGCGATCTCAACGCTGATCTGCAACCTGGGTTTGCTATATCAGGCGGTGGTGGCGGTCATGACGATGGAATTAGCATCGCAACCGATCATGAAGGCAACGTGTACGTGACGGGATTTTTTCGAAACACAGCTGCATTCGGAGATACGACCTTCTCAAGTAGCGGAGATGGAGATTATTTTATCGTAAAATACAACGCCAGTGGAATAGTGCAATGGGCACGAAGCAGTGGCGGTGTAGATCATGACTCGGGAAGTGGAATAGCAATCGACGCCTCTTCCAACATCTACGTTACGGGATACTTCGAAGGTACAGTGGCATTTGGAGATACATCTTTGACAAGTGGTGGTTTTCGAGATGTCTTCCTGGTAAAATACGATTCTGCAGGAAACGAAATATGGGCAAGGCGTGGCGGCGGAACGGGATATGATGAAAGCTATGGCATTGCCATGGACTCGACGGGAAATGTGTACGTGACGGGATATATAGAGGGTACTGCAAGTTTTGGTGCAAATAGTGTAACAAGTGCGGGTGCGCAAGACATTTTCCTGGTGAAATACAACAGTGCCGGAACTCCGGAATGGGCCAGGCGCGGAGGCTCAAGCGCTTTGGATATCGGCTTTGCTGTTGCTGCTAATGACGGTGTATATATCACTGGAACATTTCAAAATACAGCAACATTTCAAGATACAAGTCTGACATCAATGGGCTCCGAAGACATCTTCATCGTGAAATACAATAGCTCAGGGGATCTTCAGTGGGCCAGAGATGGTGGCTCAGGAGGTGATGATAGAGGGCTCGGTATCGCAACAAATACTTCCGATCAGGTTTACCTGACAGGATATGTTCAAAACGACGCAACATTTGGCTCAATACTTTTAACGGTTGGTCCGTTGAGTTTTGACAATGTCTTTTTGATCAAGTACGACGCTTCAGGACTACCAGTCTGGGGCTGGGTCGGTGGCGCGTCAGGCATGGATATAGGCAATGCTGTTGCGACTGATTTGGCGGGAAATATTTACGTCACAGGATCCTTTGCAAATACTGTTACCTTGGGAGACTCCACCTGGACTGCCAACGGAAGTAATGATGTATTTGTATTAAAGTTCCATCCTGAAGATTCCTTGATTTGGGCCAGACGCGGTGGTTCAAGTTACACAGATTATCCCTCTCATATTGCCACTGATGTGATGGGCAATGCATATGTGTTAGGGAATTACACCACCACAACGATATTCGGAACTGTCAGTCTCACAAGTACGGGTGGGACAGATTATTATGTTGTAAAATACAATGCCCAGGGAAGTGAAGAAGAGGCAGCCAATCATCTCACTGCTTCTCAGGACCGGGACTCAGATCCCACCAATGAACTCCAAAGTTGGGAAACACTGCCCGGAATTCCAGCCGGTTTTGCTGATGGCACAGATCATGTCGACGACGCTGATAATAGTCCTACAAACGAACTCCAAAGCTGGAGCAATCTCCCCGGAATTCCAGCCGGTTTTGCTGATGGTACAGATCATGTCGACGACGCTGATAATAGTCCTACAAATGAACTCCAAAGCTGGAGCAATCTCCCGGGTATTCCCGCTGGTTTTGCAGATGGTGTTGATAATGTAGTTGACAACCTGGGGAATCACACAGCCACTACACACCTGACGATGAATAACCTGAATATCAATTCTGTCGGCAACCTTCAAATTGCTGACCCGGGCGTCGACGAGGGTCTGTCATGGGCGGGTTCTCAAGCCAAGATATTTGTCTCACCGCTCAATGGTGGCAACTCCGACGGACTGCTTCGACTCATCAATGACGGAGGTATCAGTTTTGAACCTGGCTCCCAAAATACCGAGGCTCTCATTTTGAGCAATAATGGAAACGCCTACTTTTATGAATCTGTCAACATTCGTGGTGATCTGGGATTAAGTTATTCGGGTGCTGGAACCTCCATGTATATGCAATTACAGATTTCACACCCTTCCAACCCATCCTACAGATGGTCTATAGGTCATCAGGCTGCCGCCCCGAGCACGACTGATGACGACCTGTACTTTTATATCGAAAGAGGAAATAATGTCGCAAACATGAATGTCGCGGGTTATGTCCAGGACTCCGGAAATGGCACGCAGATGAATTTCACAGGTCAGCATCGTAGCCTTGTATTGGACATTGACTACAATGACTTGAGTATAGATTCAAAGTCCATGGAAGGAATGATCGTCGTCTCAGATCAGAATGCCTACCTAAGTATGTCAGGTGGATTGCAATCGGGTCAGGAAGCCATCATGATTGACGAAGCATTGCCGATAGTGAGTCTGTGCAAAAAGGCCAAAGACAAACGCGTATTTGGTGTCATTTCATCTATAGAGCCGGAGGATCGCCATGACGAAGCAGGTGCATTCGCAACACCTTATTTCAAGGAGGAAGGTGATGAGCGCGTCTACATCAATTCTGTCGGCGAAGGCGGCATCTGGATTGTGGATCAGGGTGGCAGCCTTGAAGCTGGAGATTATATCCAATCCTCAGGTGTGCCCGGTTACGGCATGATGCAGAAAGACGATCTTCTCCACAATTATACGGTAGCGAAGATCACGATGGATTGCAACTTTGAGCCAAATCAAATACCAAAGCGCGAGATAAAAAAGGTCGCAAGCCTCGATAATGCCGATGCACAGACGATGAATGCACTCGACGATCACGGCCGCATCATATGGGAGACGCTCTATGACGATGCGGGAAGTCCAGTCATGGAGAATGCATACAAGGTGCGGTATTTAAAAGCCGATGGCACGCAAATTGATCAGGCGGAATACGAATTACTCAAAGCACAAAATGCAGAGGTATACCGTGCTGCGTTTGTAGGGTGTACGTATCATTGCGGATAAGTCACACGGCTCATTCCCTACCGACTGGATTTTATACCCTGCCTTGCCTGTCTTGGAGAATGCCCAAAATGCTGCGTAAACAAGCGAGTGAAATACTTCGGATCCTTGAACCCCACTTTATATGCGACTTCACTGATGTTCAGAGCCGGGTCATTGAGTAATTCGGTGGCAAACTCCAGACGAATGGACGTCATGAACTTGACCGGTGTAAGGCCTGTCATGGCAGAAAGTTTTCGATTCAGGGCCCAATAACTCATACTTTCAAACTGCGCCAAACTTTCACCCGATAAATCTGTGTCAGCAAGATGCTGTCTGACATAATCCCTCAACCGGATGATCATCGCTTCACCCGGATCTTCAGTTTGATTACTGCTCGTATCTGATTCCTGACCACCCTCGATCAAGGATTTGAAATGATCGTGCATTTTTTGACGCTGAAGGAGCAGGTTGGAAAGCACCGCCTTGAGCTCGCGCACGTTGAATGGTTTGGCGAGATACGCATCTGCCCCCTTTTGAATACCCTCGATCCTGTCCTCTACCTCACTTTTGGCCGAAAGAAAAACAATCGGGATGTGATCAGTCAGGGGATTGTTCTTTAACAGATTGCACACTTCAAAGCCGTCCATCACCGGCATCATCACGTCTGACAATACGATATCAGGAATCTGCTCCAATGCCAACTGCACACCGGTCTCACCATTATGTGTCACGCTCACTGCGTACTCCTCTTCAAGGCATTCGCGCAGGAAGTCGCATATGTCAGGATTGTCCTCGATGATGAGTAAATCATGCATCCCTGTTTCTCCCTGGCTGTCTATTTTAATCTCCGATATCCGTGCAGGTGCCCTTTTTATTATTGCAGTCCGTGTTTTCCTTATTGGCATGGACAATGCAAAAACAGACCCCTCCCCGAGGTTGCTTTTCAAGGATATTTCGCCTTCCATTTTCAAGACGAGCTCTCTCACCAGTGACAGCCCAATTCCGGTGCCGTACTCATCCGTATTGTTTTGTACGCGGTAATACTTCTCAAATACACGCGACTGATCCTCAACAGACATGCCTATTCCTGTATCTGCGACTGTGATCACCAATCGCTCACTATTCTCACCTCTATTGATACTCAAATCGACACGTCCGCCTACAAGCGTAAATTTGATGGCATTCGATAGCAGGTTGTGCAGGATCAGCCGTAGTTGCCGAGGATCATAATCCATAATCAATTCATCAAAGTCAGCCTCACATGTCAGGGATATGTCCTTGGTTTCTGCCAGACCCTCAAAGGTGGCACAGATATCACGACAAAACCTTATCATGTCGCCACTCACGTATTCCAGGTCCCACTTCGCCTCCTTGTTTCTTGTCAGATCGAGAATTTGATTGATCAGGCGCATCAAGTTTTGACCACTTGAATGAATTCTTCCAATATGCTTTTGTATTTCAGTTTTTTCAGAAGAATCATCCCGCTCTTTTAATTGAGATTGCACAATATCCGAGGAGCCAAGAATAATTGTCAAAGGCGTTCTGAATTCATGCGTTACATTCGTAAAAAAGTCATCTTTAAACTGATTGAGCTCCCTTAATTTCTGACTGTTCTGAATCTCCAATTTGCGCTTTATGGCAAACCGATAAAGAACAATGCCTATCGCCAGAAATATAAGGACGTATATACTCATCGCCCACCATCTCCAATACCAAAACTGAAGGACATGAATTTGCAACTTTAATGGCTCAGGTGTCCATAGCCCTCTTTTTCCCATACCCTTTATCTCGCACGTAAAATCGCCCACGGGAAGGTAGTCAAGCCTAAGTGTGGTCTCATTCCCAAGCGCTATCCAGTCATCATTCAATCCTTTGATCCGGTAGAAGTATGTATCGTAGGAAGAATTGATATTGTCGACAAATCCATATTCTATCACCAATCGCCTGTTGTCTGGAGGAAGAGTAATTGAACGGGTATTGGCACCATTAAAATACCCGGTCATTTGGGTATTAGACGAGGCATCTGCCCAATCTATTTCGGCAAAACGCAATGTGGTATTTGTATGTGTATGATCGAGAAGCTCCTGTGGATTAAAAATATTGAAGCCATTCATCCCGCCGAAATACATCAAGCCATTTAGCTCGTCATGGTAAGAGGAATATCTGTTAAACTCATTATGCGAAAACCCATCTTCGACATAATAATTTATAAATGTCTCTGCCTCCGGATTAAAACACGATATCCCGTCATATGTGCTGATCCATAGATTGCCAGCATCATCTGCCAGTATCGCGGCCACACGATTATCGCAAAGGCCATCCGCCTTAGAGTACCTCCCGACATAGGCTTCTGTCTTCAAGTCAAATTTCAATAATCCCTGACCGACGCTTCCAACCCACAGCACGTCCTCTCCCGCCTTCAACAACGCGCACAGCCTTTCGATAGGGCCGTCTTGATCGTATTTAAAAAATGCGGTTCGCTTCGAATCGAGGCCGTATTTTAAAAGACCTTCAGCGGTTGTGATCCACAAGATATTGCTGTCAGAAACAATACCATTTGTTCCCTGGATTGTATCAAGAGGGTTATTTCCCTGATGATCAAAGAGCTGTATATCGCGTCCCGTTGCTTTGTCAAACTGTGATATCATGTTCCGTCCAATGAGGAACAATTCGTCATTTATACCAGGGACAGGAACACCCACATAATTGTGCGTATGAAACGAGTCCTTCGATCCGGATATCAAGTCTATCGCGAAAAGCCCATATGCGTCAAATTTCCCCCATACAATTTCATCTTTGTCCGTAAATACATTTCTTCCAAACCACCCCTTGTCCATATACTCTGCCATCCTCATGTCAGCACTGGGAATAGACGTTGTCCAGTCGTCGGTATTCAGGACTTTGAAATCTTTAAAATCTGTCGTTAAAAGCACATCCTGCTCGTTCAGCCTGATCATACCACGTCCGCTGACGCCATATGATTTATGGTCTGAAGTATGTGCTATCCGCCTTACATGTTTACCTCTCAACGTGACGACTTCATATCCGCGATTTGTCACCAGGTGGACAGCGGTCTCGAGATTGTCACTATAGACTCCGAACAATCTTTCCACACCTGAAGCCACTTCCCTGTAATCGACAAGCTCACCCTCCTGTGAAAGCATCCATAACAGTTTCTCTGTACTCTCCGGTTGATCCGGAGGGTATATCAATACATTGCCTAGAGTATCTTCCAGGAAACGATAATTTCCAAAGGGTATTGACTCCAAAATTCGCTCAGGAGTATTTGATC